>JBFJON010000200.1:0-4420 GCA_041617575.1 Nitrospirales bacterium
GCATAAATTTTTGACAGGCCTCCAGTGATCACCAGACTCTTCCAGTTGGGAGCTAGAGTAGCAGGAGCCAGATGACGATAGGGCTCGTAGTACAAATGATCATAAATTTCATCCGTCACGACATAGATACCATGTTGGTCAGCCAGGTTCAGAATTGCAAGCAATTCCGCCTTCGTGAATACATGCCCGGAAGGGTTGTGAGGAGTATTTAGGATAATGGCCCGCGTTCGTGGGCTTATAGTGGATCGAAGTTCATCAAGAGGCAAGGCATAATCCGGAGGACGGAGGGTAACGAAACGTGGCGTTCCGCTCGCAAAATACACAGCCGGCACATAATTTTCATGTGCGGGTTCGATAATAATGACCTCATCGCCCACCTCGACAAGCGCCAGCATGGCCGCAACGATCGCCTCTGTCACACCACAGGTAATCGTGATCTCCGTTTCGGGGTCAACTGTCTGACAATGGCGCTCCCGCACATGCCGGGCAATCGCTTTACGCAACTCTGCCAAACCCCAGGTCACCGAATATTGGTTATGATCGTTAGCAATGGCGTCAATCGCAGCTTGTTTTACCGCAGGGGCAGTCGGGAAATCAGGACGACCTTGAGCCAAGTTAATCGCCTGATGCTTCAGAGCGAGTCGCATATTTTCCCGAATTTGTGATGGACCAATCAGAGTCAATCGGGAGGGTGTTTTAAACATAACCTAAGTTAAACTCATTTCAACAAGATGCCGTACTTGGCCTTTTTCATTTTTTTCCTAATACAAAACAAATTTTGGTTATTGTTAGGGATAGGCAACAAAATCATAAATTAAAAATAGGAATTCCTGGCATGAGTCCATCGTCCAGGCAAACCACCCATCTCTAACCGATGAACCAATGTTATACCATAGAAGGCAAGCTAACCGGCGAAACATCGACCGAAACTGAAGGCGTGTGATGCCCGCCACCGACCATGAAGCCGTTGATGGGACTCACATCTCCGTAATCGCGTCCCCATGACAAGGTAATGTGTTCATCACTTGGGATACAATTATTGGTGGGATCAAAATCCACCCATCCCAGATCAGGGCAACAGGTTGAGAGCCAGGCATGCGAGGCGTCGGCTCCTACGAGTTTTTCTTTTCCCTCAGGGGGATGCGTCAAGACATACCCACTGATATAGCGGGCCGGCAAACCAAGACTACGCAATGCAGCGATTTCCAGATGTGCAAAATCCTGACACACGCCTTTCCGGGCAGTGAGCACGTCGTTTACTGGTGTAGAGACATCCGTCACGCCCCCCTCATAAGTGAACTCCCGAAAAATCCGACTGGTCAAATCCATGACTCCCGCCAAAATGGGACGCCCCGGCGGGAAACTTTCATGGACAAAATCATAGGTGTCATCGTCAATGGTGATATAGGGGGAGTCATACATGAATTGTTGGGCTTCCAGAGTCGCGGAATCCGTTGGTCCATGCAGTTGCTGGACGACCTGATCCCATGGGGGACTTTGATCAACATGCACCGGATCCGGTTTCACAACATCAACCAATGTTTGCGCCTCAACCATTAATGCCGGATGTGGAGTTTGAATGGTTAGGTGGGTAAGGGGATTACCAAAATAATCTTTAGCCTCGGAACGGACAGAGGGAATTGGGTCAATGACGAGGGTTGATTGAAGACAATGTTGTCGAGGATGGGATCGCAGGGTTAATCTTAGGGCATGATGAGAAATCGCAACAGGCTGGGTGTAGGCAAATGTGGTTCGATGGGTGACCTGATAAATCACGGGATGCCCTCGAGCCATTGAGGACCGGAAATCCGTTGCGTTAAAGAATGACTGAAATAGGTATGCGCGACAATGTCCGATAACTGATGTCCCCCTTGATCTAACTGCTTGAGCAACCGCTCTAGCTTAACCCGCACCTTGGTTTTTTTATTGAATTCTGCCACTTGAATCATGTCTGTTAAACGAATGTCCGTACAAATACGTGTAGTTATCTTTTGGGCCGGATTAAGCGATGCCGACGTTTCCTCATGCGGCAAGGAACTCATGTGGTCATCAAAGGTGAGTAATTGAAAGATCACCGAGCGGGGATTGGTTTCATCGGCCAAGAGTAAATCTAACACCGCTGCGAGTTTGGCTTCCGCCTTATACCGGGTTCGATAGGTAATAGAACTGTCTGCTAATTCTAATAGTAAATTGAGCGTTCCCGTGGCCTCAGGATTTCCGCGTATCGCGAGATGTCGAATGAGTTTAGAAAGGTGTCGAATGCGTTCCAGGCGCCGTCCCATTTCCAAAAAACGCCACGCATAACTGCGCGTCATGTTTTCCATGACCATCCCATTTACGGCCGCCAAATGCTGGATCATTCGACTGAGGAGTCGAATCGCATCATCCATGCTTTGGCCTTTGGTCCTAGCCCATTCTTTTGGTACGCTTGTGAGCTCGATCAAAATATCCCACGTATCCTGTGACAAGCGATGCCGCACCAGGTTCGCAGTACGTCGGACATTTTGTAGTATTTTCGCCAGACCTTCGGGCGAATCCGGATCAAATAAAATAGTACGGAGCTCTGCTTCAACCATATCGGCTCCGCCTTCCACCGCACGTTTGGCTCGGCGAGGTGACAGATGCTTTTGCATGACCAGCAAGGAGACCAAGCGAGAGAGAGTGTCAGGCTCATTACTCAACCCAGCTTCGCCGCTCGTGCGCAAAAACAGACTTCGTAAAAGACGGATGGCCCCTTCCGCGCGTTCGATGTAACGCCCAAGCCAAAACAGATTATCTGCCGTCCGACTGGGAAGATCTCGTCCTCCTCGCCGAAGGAGAAGCGTATTGTGTAGCGGGGCGACCACAACTTGTTTGTCGAGAACGCCACTTCCCTTCACCCACGTGTCTTTGCTGAAATCACCTGGTTCATGCCAATGTCCACGAGGATCAGATTGAACCGATACACGGGCGAGTCCACCTGGCATGACGGTATAGCCGTCTTTCGTGGCCGTGAGATAGAGACGGAGGGTCATTGGAACGGGCCTCAGTTGACTGTCTGCCCCCCAAAAGGGAGTCGTGGAAGGGGAGACAATTTCCCGTCCAACATATTCGTGGCCCCGCCGAGCAATAGCTTGGGCAAGAGCGGCCTGTTCTTGTTTACTAAGGTCAGGTCCGAAAGAAGAAAGACGGCTGTGGCTCAAGTCTCGCTTCGACGTTAACACCCGACGAATCATCAGCCGTTGCAAATTCTCCAGCACATAGGCGCGTTCATTGGCCTGACCACACCACCAGGTCGCCACGCTAGGTATTTTAAGCCCTTCGCTAAAAAAGAATTGGCATAGATTCGGTAAAAAACTGAGAAGTACTTCGCTGTCGACGAGCCCGCTCCCGAGGGCATTCCCTATCGTCACGTGGCCAGCTCGAATGGATTGCAATAAACCAGGAATACCTAAGGTCGATTCGGTGGATAATTCGAGCGGATCGCACAGATCCGAATAGATTCGTCGCAAGACCAAATCAACGGGTTTCAACCCATCGACGGTTTTCAAAAAAAGCCGATCGTCACGAACGGTCATATCCGACCCTTCTACCACAGGATAGCCCAGATACCTTGAAAGATAGGCATGTTCAAAGTAGGCAACGTTTTGTGGACCGGGAGAAAGCACAACCGCTAAAGGATCGTCCCGTTGTGAAAACTGCAGGAAGTTTTGGCTGAAAGATTGGAAAAAAGATGAGAGGCGCTGAACATGAGTATCATCAAACAAATCTGGTAAAGATCGAGAGACGATTATTCGGTTTTCCAGAGCAAACCCCACACCGGTTGGCGCTTCAGTACGATCTCGGAGAACCCACCATTGCCCATCGGGAGCGCGGGCTACATCAAATGCCAAAAAATGTAAATAGGTGTCCCCTTGCACTGGAACACCATGGCATGGCTGCAAGAACTGCGGATTCCCAAAGACGACGGCGGAAGGCAGATTGCCGTTTTTCAACAACTGTTGCGCACCGTATAAATCATTCAAAATATGATTAAGGAGCTGGGCACGTTGAATAAGGCCGTCTTCCACCCGCTGCCATTCCTCCTGGCTAATCAGCAAAGGGAATAAATCCAACTGCCAAGGTCGATCGATTTGTTGGCCATCCTGACCAGCCAGATAGGTGACCCCGTCATCTTTTAACATCCGTTCAGCTGTTTCTTGAGCCAATCTCCGTTCAGTGGCATTCAAGGCCGAGAACCTTTTTAGGAAGTCCTGCCAATGGGGACGAACCGATCCATCCTGGCCAACGAGTTCATCAAACGTGTCCGGTTGCGGCGGATACGGTGTGGGAGAAGGCGAAAAAGAATAGGGGGATTCAGGGGATAAAGAGGTAATCATGAAATCCACCACATACGTTCCCAGGAAAGGGGCTGACTGGTCACCATACTAACAAGCCAGGA
>JBFJON010000201.1:0-4411 GCA_041617575.1 Nitrospirales bacterium
ATGCGAACAGAAGGCTTAAGGCAGACGTGAGGACCAAGATTAAGAGGAATTTCCCTTTGAGGGATATCGGCTGAAAAACTTGAAAGAATTTCCGGCTGAATATTCGTTTCATGGAGTGTAGATCTTGGCTGAGCGAAGTAATTTTGAGCTGAATTGTAGATTGGTTTGATTGACGACATCGGTGTTAACGGCGAACCGAATTTTCTGATTATCGACGAATAACTGGACCATGCCACCTTGCCTCAGGAAATCCAAGGTTTCTCCTACAGTCAACACATTCTCTTTCGCCACCTGATGACGAAGTGCCCGCATTTGTGAAGAGGCAGAAGCCGGGAAATATAGCAAATGGCAGTGTTGGAGTTCGGTTGTGGGAGGATTACGGCGAATCTCAAACGGATGGTCTCGAACTGACTTGTTGGCCAAAGTGGCATCTAAGGATTGCCCAAATGGATCTTTGCCCATCACACACATTCGAAGGTGCCCATTCGTGGCCTTGAAGGTCGATGCCGGCCAACCCACAAAGTTGGAAAAGTGATAAAGGAACGCCGCTTTGGCGTGATATTCTTCGAACACCTCAGCCCGGCTGCTACCAGGATTCCAGAATAGACTGAAAAGTGCCATAAGCATTAGGAGGAGAAATACGAATCGCGGATTAAACGTATGCATGTTTTATGGGGGCTCAATCAGTGAGAGTGAATTGAATGGCATAATCTGTTGGTTGTCTTATGTATTGGCTAAAGGGCCTGAAGCGAATAGCTACTCTATGTGATATAGCCGTAAGCGCTGCATTGCACTTCCGTCGCCTGCTTATTGAAAAAAGACGAGATAAAATCGTGATGATGTTTTCTAGCACAGACCGCTATCAAATCCTCCAAGTAAAGACTCTAGAATTCCTCTCACTAAGCGGTGGTCTTTTATTTCACTGTTAAATTCTTTTCCTGATGTTGAGGCGCCAATCACGGGAATACCCGAAAAGGTTTGACAGACCTCCTGGACGCGGTCAGGAGATTCCAGAGAACTCGAGGAAATAAATTAACCGACCAGGAACTTTTGAGCGTCTTGGACAAAGTCTGGGCGAGGGATTGATGGGCTGGAATTTTCAAGACAAAATGTGTGAACATTCATGCACCCTCCTTACTGTGTCGTATCATGTTGCTAATATGCCTGCTCGTGAAAATTACAATTTTTCAACAGACTCCTATTAAGGAGATTTTGATATCTTTTTCGGTTTCTTTAGAAGGAATCTGAACGGGAATCTGGAGGGAGAGGAACAGTGGAGAGACGAGCAACAGTCTGTATGCAGAATGGACGAACAACTCGGTTTGATCAGGGTTCCCGTGAGAATGGAGGAGAGGGTTTCTCCGTCGGAGTCTGTTGGGTTAACCGTGCTAACAGCTTTTTCCGGGTTGAGAAAAATGTCGGGTTGCCTTCTGACAGTTTCAGAAATTTCCCATAATATTGATTGGCCATTCGATCATTTCCTAACTGTTCATATGCATAACCCATATTTAAATGAATGTGTGGAATATCGGCATCTAGGGATTCCGCTTGCCGCAATTCATGGATGGCGAGTTGAAAGTCTTTACGCTGTTGAGCCACGAGCGCGCGTTGGATCCAAAGTTGTGGAACTTTGTCATTTCTGGCTAAACCGCTAAGAAAAAATTGATCGGCCTGTTCCGTATCGCCTTTGCCCAGCAGTGCGGTGCCCATCCAGAACCAGGGTTGCCACTTCACGGGCGGGTCGTGAAATAGTGGAGACAGTAATGCCACCGCATTTTCGTACTCTCCCGATCGAATCAATTGTTGGGCGTGGTGTAATTGATTGGCTGGCGAGGGTTGAAATGGGGTTGCTGTTTGGATCGCGTGATTTGTAGTCTCCGGTCCAGCGTTTAACGATGGGAGGTTTGCTGACCTATGGACAGGATTGATTAAAGCCTTGCTGATCTCGACCAATTCCTCTGTCTGAATGATTTCTTCTTCTAATTCTAATGGCACCGCGACTAAATTTGTAGCTTCTGGTTCACCTGTCTGATCGAGAACGGCAATGTCTGTGTCCGAATTTTCTGTTGTTGACCTTGGGAGTTCAGTGGAGACAATGACGGAGGATGGTTTTTCTGATCCTGATAGAGTGGGGACCGTCGACTCCTCCTCGTTCCTGCCGTGTTGTTCTATTCTATTAGAAAGCCTTTTTTGGTCCTGAGAGGCTGTGGACACTATGGCCTTCGTTGATGAAGGGGCGATCGTTTCCACCCCGAAAAGTGAGGGTATTGTAACCTCTTGAGGAAGTGATGCTGGAATTTGGGCACTGTCGGTACCCAAACTTGCCGATGCCTGACGCTGTTCATTATTGGCTAGAGTTGGAGGGCTTTGAGGAAATAGGGTTGGCTCCTCCACCGCAGCAACAAGGGTTTCTGAAGAGTGATCAACGGGAACAGGATCTTCTGGGAGATGGGGTGCTTTGGGTATAGAACGATGGGCATTCACCCGAGCCTGGGTGTCGGTTGCCAACCCAAAGTCTAGATGTCCACCGATCCAAAATGCCGCCAAAGCAAGACCGCCTAGTGTGATGGTCATCCCCAACATAGCCATCAAAAATCCGAACGGGGAATCCTTGCGATGCCGTCCAGACCCTTCACCTTTATTAAAGGCAGGCCGCGAAACCAGATCATCCCTAGGATTGGGAGGTGGATCTCCAGATTGCGCCTGGAGGCGTTTGAGTGTATCCGCGATGATACTCATTGCGTAATGGCGACAGAGTAGAAGTATGGAGGAAATAGTGAGGAATAAAAAAGAATTTTCCTCTGCTTTATTACTTTACTTTTCATTCCTAACCCCTTAGGTCTCACTTCTTCTTCCTGTTCACTTTAAAAACTCTTGGGTGGCTTTCCAAACCAAAAGATGACCAATGACCGGGTTCTTTTTTGCAAAAGCCCCGAGCAAGGCACGATCGCAGATTTGATTAATACGCCTGGGTACTCCGCCAGACAGCCAATAAATGAGCCATGGGACTCCGGCTTGGAATCGAAGACAATCAGCCTTTTGTACCTTTTGGATGCGATGATAAATATAGTCACGGGTTTCCCGATATCCAAACGGTTGGAGGCGATAGCGCACGCTAATGCGTTGCCGAAGGGGACGAAAGGCTCGGGCGGCGAGCTTTTGCTCAAGTTCTGGTTGTCCGACCAATAAAAGGCACATGAGCTTGTCTTTCTCGGTATCCAAGTTAGACAACAGGCGGAGCCCTTCCAAGACTTTGCCGCTTAACCGGTGGGCTTCGTCCACCAGAACCACCACTCGTTCGCCTCCTTCTGCCAATCGGAGTAAAAGTTTGGGGAGTTCCCGTTGCAAGGCTCCGAGTGACCGATCTTCCGGTATGGTTCCCGTCAGATCTTCATAAATAGAGGTGAGTAAGTCACCGTAAGATTGATCCGGATTTAATAAATACGCGAAACGAACCCCTACTGGCGGATGCCGAAGCAGACGCCGGCATAAGAGAGTTTTGCCAAGACCCACTTCCCCTGTCAGCATTGTAAAGCCCCCACTGGCAATGCCGAATTGTAAATGATTCAGGGCTTCCATATGATGACTGCCCGGGAAAAAGAAATCCGTATCCGGTGTGAGGCGAAACGGCGGCTCCGCAAATCCCAATTCTTCGTAACAAAGGTTGAGGTCAAATGTGGTCATGATGAAGAAGGCACAATCTTTGGAGAAATAAAAATAACCAATTCACTTTTGGTTTTAACGGTGTAGGTACCTTTAAATAAACGGCCCAGCCAAGGAATATCTCCCAATAAGGGCACTTTTCGCTCAGTTTCGGACGATTCTTCTTGGATCAGACCACCGATGATGATCATTTCACCATCTCTGAGACGCACCAGTCCGGAGGATTGCTTCACATCCAAGATTGGGGCATTGGCAGTTCCAAGGGGTGATTCGGCGATCTCACGCAGGCGAGAAATAATGGGAGTCACATCCATCATGATCCACCCGTCTTCGGAAATTTGAGGGGTGACGGAAAGGACCAAGCCTACCGTGACGGATCGCGCCTGCTCAGTGACAATGTTGCCTGTCCCAGCGGTCCCTTGGGAAATGGTGGAAGTGAAGAAGGGTTGATCTGTGGCCACTTTGATGAGAGCTGGTTGATTATTCATCGTGACGACGCGAGGCTGCAACATCAACTGTGTCTATTGCGATTTTGGCGGACCGACCTCGAAGAAGGTGTACATGGACCCCGCGATCGCGACCGCCGCGATCGACTGGATGGCGGATCACCTCGTGGCTAGCGGTCGCGAGCTGTTTTTTCTGCACCTCTTCGGCGGCGAACCGCTGATTGCCGGCAACTTGGTCGATTTTATCGTCCCACACCTGCGAAGCGTTTGCGTCGCCAAGGGCCTCGACTCCTTCGTCGATG
>JBFJON010000202.1:0-4386 GCA_041617575.1 Nitrospirales bacterium
TCCTGCCACAACATAGACCGTGATCATCACAGGCGCGAACAAGAACGCCCACACCTTGTCCCAGGTCTTTGTCCCCTTGGGCAGCCGCATGCGCCGTTCGATCAGCACGGGGTTCCACCGCAGCAAACACACCCACGTGATGATTACGTTGAGGGTAACGATACCCACGTAGATCCAACCGAACGTCCAATCCAGCCGGCCAGCAGGCAGGAAGACAAGAGCCGCAAAAACAAGGACCATCCCCACAGAACCTAGCCCGCCGAGGACTAAAGGCATCGGTGCCGGTGAGGGGGTTTTGGTCTCAGCAACGGCCATTTTAGGTCCTACCTACTGGTCGTCTCTCTCTCATAACTTAAATGGCGCAAGCCTTATTAATCAAACCTGCTTTTGGTCAAAAGTCGTTAAGTTCGGGAAGAAACGGTGAGGCAATTTTCTTTAACAGAGTTGAACAATAGGTTTCATTTAATTTCGCAACTAAAAAAAAGAGCCTCTTCACAAGAGTAAGAGAAGCTCCATTTAACAACACATTACCTGGCAAAGGTCTTTTTACAACAGCCACGAATGGGCCAAGGGACCAAATCGGCTAATTCGGAATCCAAATGGATCAGTTACAATAATTCTTTCATGTTCAGTGTCTATCAGATTTTCATCTTTCTAGGTCTTGCTTCATCCCTTCATACTGTTCCTTGGTAATTTCCCCGCTGGCATAGCGGCGATCAAGAATCTTCAGCGGAGTTTCCTGATCCTGAGTCCCGCGTGGGTGCCATCCGCACATTGGACAAGAGTGCCACCACCAACCTGACCGTCGAAAAAATCCGAACGCACAGATGGCGATAAAAATTATCATCAGCACCATGAACGTAAACGGGAAAATTCACATCCACCGAAAGCCGCCTTCCCACCACATATGAGGTTCCATGCGTTTTCCTCCCTTTACGCGGACTGTGAGGGATAAATTTGACTGAGCTTCGCTTCTATCCGTTTTACAGCGCTGTAATTCAAGATGGAAAGAGAAACCACGGTTACCATCACCATGAGAGGGACGATAGGCATAATAGGGAACATAGGCATGTCACGCATTTTTTTCATCATCGACTTTTCCATAATCAATATTCCTTGTTGAATTGGCAGAGCCTACATGAAAAATTTCAGATTTGTTAGGATTCCCCACAAACGTTCTCTGCCTGGGCCTTTGTGTCTGTTGAACTGGAAGAGACCACTGCTCCAAGAAGAGATTCTGCTTCCTCGTCCCATTTTCCCGCAGCCCCTTTTCGCACCATGCGACCTACTCCAACTGGCTTCTGAATTTCATCTGGAGTGGTACCAGTTTTGCGAGCTTGCTGAAGGTGAAATCGCATACAGGGAACGCAATTGGCCGTGACTGAGGCTCCGATCGCAATAAGTTCCTTAATCTTGATTTCCATAATGACTCTCCTTCAATTACTGCGGTATTCCTCTTGTTTGTTTAACTCCTAATGGTGGTCCTGCAATTTGTTTCTTAAAGCCAACGGGTTCTTCAGTCTTTTGGCTAGGCTTTGAGCAAAGTCCAGAGGCCAATGATCATGAAGCCTATTCCTGCTACGAACTGTAGATGTTTTTGACTGACATAGTGGGAAATGGTCCCTCCTGCGAGAACCCCTATGGCTGAAGCCATAATAAGAGCTAGAGAGGCTCCGACGAATACCGCGATTTTGCTGGCGTCTTTATCTGCCGCAAATAACAAGGTTGCCAACTGGGTCTTATCACCCAGTTCTGCAATAAAAATGGTCATAAACACGGTGGCGAGTATTTTGATATCCATGCCGGTATCTCCCCTGGTTCGTATCCATCCTTACTATACTATAAAGCCATCCTTCCTTAATCAGCGCCAGCCAGTTCCACCCAGTTTCCTTGATAACAGTACTGCACCGAAGACCCTTTTCCCACAAAGCTCTGGTGAATCCCTTGATGGGTGATTGGTAGTAACGTCGAATTCGAATCGGTGTCGACGCGCTTCGATATAAATTCCGGACTGACAGCCGTTATGACTCTTGATTAGCCTATGTCCTCCCCAGTGTACTGAAGCCTGTGCCTGGCGAATTGCTCATCATGCTGCCATTGGTGTCTGAAACAATCCCTGACAATGTGACCGCCACACAAAATGCTTTGGGTCTACCGATGGCGGTGGAGCCTTCCCCGCCGCTTCCTCAGGAGTGTGTTGATTCAAGCTCTGATGGATCCGACTGCCATTGTAATACTTCTTGAAATCATCTAACTTCCGTTCCAGATCAGATGCATTCCAGAATAACAGGTGATTTAAATACTCTCGACGAATGGTGCCGATCAATCGTTCGATGAAAGGATGAGACACCGGCACGCCAGGGATGGTTTTTATTTCATGGATGCCCAAAATTCTCAAATTTGCCTACCACTGATGAAACCAAAAGACCGGATCATGATTCGAGCTCAGACAATGGGGCAAATCTTTTCGGCTTGTGGCCTGGTAGAAGAGGCGGCACAGCGCTCTCCCATCTATCGCAGAAGCCGGGTGGACCCCAAACACGATGATCCGACGTGTGCATTGGTCCATAACGACGATGACCCAATGCGTTTTGAGTCGAAGGGACTCACACCGAAAGAAATCGATACTCCACAGACTATCTTTTGTCTGACCAATGAAGGACAGCCAAGATGGCCCACCATCCCGCTCTGGGCGAAAGTACCTTCATCGATATTTCCGCTTCACCATGGCCTGATGAAATTTCAGAAGCGTGGACGGTTGAACGAGAACGGCCACCCGCCTGATGCGGCGAGGATTCAAAAAGGTGGACCACAGGCCTAGAAAGAACCGGTCAAACGATGACAGATTAGGGCCCCGTTTTCTTGAGCCGGTGAGGACGAGCAGCTGTTGCTTCAACAGCAAATTCTCGGCGACCACCACCTTCATCCCTCCTTGCCTCAGGAGTGTGTGAGCGAGGGAGACCAGATACGTGAGAACTATGAATAAATGTTTCATGGCTGGTGAGAATACGGAGAGTTGGAGAGAAGTTCAAGCGGGATGAAAGAGCTCACTGGGAGAGGGAATTCGGAATTCGCCAAGGACAGCCAAATAATAAATGGAATTGACAAAGTCATGAAGATGTTGTAATATTATGAAAATAATAATGATTCTCAATTTCAATATAATTTATTTAGAGGGAACGCAGCTAAAAAAAGAAAGGAAAGATGGAACCTGCGATGTCTCAATCCATTGATGAACGATGTGACGATGGTTGTCGCTGCCACTGCGGAAAGCTCATGGCACGGCTGACGGTCCATGGGTTCGAAGTGCAATGTCGGCGCTGTAAGCTGTTCCATATCATCCCGTTCCCAGCGAGAGAACAAAACGCTGTTGCCATCATTAAACCAGATCGTCATCCATCGGCCGGAACATTTTGAGCGAGCTATGTAGTTCTTCCAAATCGATATGTGGTTTCACCATGACTCTTGCAAGATCATCTTCCCGGGCGAGCGTCTCTTTGCCCGAAGGGGGTGGGGGCGTCTTTCTCTCCTGTTAGGGCTCCCCACCCCACTATTTATCATCCGAAGAGAAATAAACCGAAGGAGGTTTTACCCATGAGAATAGGACAGTCCAAAATACTTCGCACGCGGGTACCCGCATTATTAAAAGGCAAAATGATCTGGTTTGATTTGAATAACTTGCAAGGACAATGGGGCATGGTTTGCTGCTTGCCCCCATTTGATTTTGGCGAGGCGGTCTTTCTCAATCAGTATCATAGGACGGTTCAACAAGAGGGAGCGGTGCTGTTGGGAATGCTTCCGTGTGCGGACCCAATGCTCGATCTGAGCCTACCTAAAACCAAGGCCCTTGGGATTCCGTTATTAGCGGACCCTTTGCGGCGTTTACATCGAACTTTAGGGTTGTCAGGAAGACCTTCCTCTAACCGATGCCAGAGCTTTGTCTTCGACCCGCAGGGAGTGATTCGGTATCACCTCGTGCATCGGTTGAATTGGCGAGGGATGTCCTTCCTTATCGAAATCCTGAGGCATTGCCAAGACCTATATCCTCAGCCAACCCAACTACGTACGAGTCATCCTGCAACCAATGATTCTCTTGGTTCTTCAACACAGACTCAGGCTACAAGAACAAGGTGGTTGTCATTCACTTGACCAGTTAGGGTCGCTTTCGGCCAATAGCGGTCATTTACAGACTGACCACTATTCATCTCCATCCAACTCGTTTCCCCCAAGCTAGTTCTTTACGTTTGTTTTCATGGAAGCCTGGAGCCACCCTCTCCCTTACATATTCTTTCAATGGTTTCCTGCACCTCAGGAGTTTTGGAAAAAATCTGCGTTGCCGCCTCTTTTTTAAAACGGAAATCGCAATGGTGACAACCATCGGCAAGA
>JBFJON010000203.1:0-4362 GCA_041617575.1 Nitrospirales bacterium
AAAAAGCCACTAGCGGTGTTCTCGCAATTTTGCCGTGCTCACGTACTGAATGTACGCTTCGCCCGTCAAAATAGTTGCGGCCTTGCGGGATGGACTTTTTTGAACAATCCCCTTAACTCTAAACTTTGAAAAAAGGTTGAGCACTATTATATTCAGGCCCATAGTGGAAGGGGAGGATACAGTGTATGGAACGTACAAAGGAGTTTGCTCAGATGGTTGGCAGTCTAGATCGAAAAGAACGGCCGGTCGACCCACTCTCAAAGCCTTCGGGTCCTGGCGATCAGGAATCAGGGCCTAAGCGACCGGAAACGGATTCTCCTTTGCGTGATAATCTCATGAAGCGCATGCGCAAGGTGGACCCCAAGCAGGCGGAAAAGTATCGCCAAAGGACCGGGGAATAAACAGCATGGGGCAACAGGGGGATTTTCTTCAGGTTCTGCGAGAACAGGGCTATGCCGTCGACAACCTTCCTCAGCCTTCCAAGGAGAATGGACTGTCGAGCCAGGCTGAAGTGACTACCGGCACCACGGTCTTTGCCATGAAGTATGCTGAAGGCGTGCTTGTGGCTGGTGACCGGCGGGCAACGGCCGGAAATGTGGTTATGTATGACCGGACCGATAAGGTTTTAGAAATAGATCGGTTTTCCGTGCTAGCCATTGCAGGGGTTCCTGCAACCGCCTTTGAAATGGCCAGGATCTTGGAGCATTCTTTTAAGTATTACCGGAGAAGCCAGTTACAGGATTTGAGTTTTGAGGGAAAGTTGCGGGCCTTATCAACCTTGTTGAAAAACAATGCCCCTGCGGCGTTGGCTGGGACAGGGACGGTGGCGCCAGTTTTTGCGGGATATGATTCACTCGAAGGCTGCGGCAAGATTTTTTTCTATGACATCTTAGGGGCCGAATTTGAGGCGGTGGAATATGCGGTGTCGGGATCGGGGTCTCCCACGATTCGAGGGATTTTATTTTACATGAACCGGTGGGGAAATGGTCCGGTGCTCGGTCTGAATGAAGAAGACGCCCTCACTTTCGTCCTCCGTCTGATGACGAGTGCTGCAGAGTTTGATTCCGCCACAGGTGGAGTGGACGCCCAGGCTCAGCTGTATCCTATTGTGAAACGCATATCCGCTGATGGGGTGAGAACGATTCCAGCCGACCGGTTGAAAACGCTCTTTTCAGAAAAGATTTTAAACCATGTATGAAGAACCCTACCGCTGGATTGAAGCCGTCGCCAATCGGCGAAATTATCTGGACGATCAATTCACACAAGGCAATCCGTTAGTTGGCGTCTGCTTTGCACAAGGAATCCTTCTGCTGACTTTTAATCGGGGAACGGAAAAGATCTATGAAATTTACGATCGCATTGCGTTAGGGGGGATGGGCCATCCTGCGGATCTGGAGAAATTACGGTATACCTTATTAGATATGGCCCACGTTGAAGGGTTTCAACGATCGCCGGCGGATGTGACCGCTTCCCGCCTGATGAAAAATGGCCTGGCCCCTGTCATCAAGCAAGCTTTTGAAGAAATTTTCAAGGCACCGTACATAGCCAAAGTGTTGTTAGCAGAAGTGGGAACCACTCAGGATCGTGACCGCTTGTTCACCATCAACTATGATGGCATGTTTGAAGAGCAACGCGAGTTTGGATTACTGGCGGCCTCCTCGTCACTTCGCGGTCTTCTCGCAGAGGAATGGAAAGCCAATGGGCCGCTCCCTTCGCTAAAGTCGGCATTGGAAGTGAGTCTCCGTCTGTGGGGAATTTCCAGTTTACTTCAAGCCGCGACTCCTCCTCCGGATACAGAAGCGAAGGGGGCAACCCCTTCATCAACAGCCTCAGTGCTCACCATTCCTGGGGAGGAAGCGATTGCCTCTCGGATCCAGGAAACGTTCTCCAAAGAAACGCTGGAGTGTGTGTTACTAGATCGGGAAAGCGGGAAAATGGAGACCTATCGCTCTCTGAGCCAAGCCGAACTTCTGCCCTTGATTCCTCACACGTTCCAGCCTGCCACCTAATCGTGGGTGGGTGAGTATTTATGCACAATCGAATCTTCGGAATTGAAACCGAATATGGCCTGCTCATCAAGTCCGATCAAACGGACGGGTCGCCGTCCTGGATTGCCCGCCGGCTCATCCAACATTTGTTTGGTCAGAAAAAACATGGGGTGATTGACTGGCATTACCGTGGGCATGATGAACCTCCCGGCAATGGAGGCTTTCTCCTCAATGCGGGGCGGATGTATGTCGATATGGGACATCTAGAATATGCTTCGCCGGAATGCCACTCCTTATGGGACCTTGTGGCTGTGGATCGTGCCGGGGATTTATTGTTACAGGACTGTCTGGAAGAGCTCGGACTTTCTGAGCAGGTGTCAATTATCAAAAACAATATAGATCATGAAACGGATGCCACATTTGGCTGCCATGAAAATTATCTGGTCTCACGGGATTTTCCATTTACCTATCAAGGGCTAGGGTTGTTGATGCCGTTTCTGGTCACTCGCCAGGTATTTACTGGAGCCGGCCGCATTGGGATGGCGCGTTCCATGGAAGGATGGATTGGCTTAGACGACATTGAAGGACGGGGAGGCGACCGGTCACTGAAATCCTCTGAAGAGGCGGTCATCTTTCAAATTTCTCAACGCCCGGATTACATCGTCAACGACTTTTTTGAATGGGTCCAGCACAACCGATCCATCGTGAATACCCGGGACGAACCTTTGGCCGATCCCGAACGATTCCGCCGGTTGCATTTGCTCATGGGCGATTCCAACATGGCCGAGGAAGCCACCCTCTTAAAAATGGGCACCACGGGATTGGTGTTGCAACTAATCGAAGAAGGCCATGCCCCGGCAGGCTTGGATTTCGATGACCCCGTCCAGACACTGCGAGCCATTTCGCGTGACCCGCAGCAAAAGTGGATGGTCACTCTTTCAACCGGCAAACACCTCTCAGCATTGGATATTCAAGAAGAATTTTGGGAGGCTGCGTCAAAACAGTATGCCGGGCAAGATGAAGAAACAGACTGGGTGCTGGCTCATTGGAAATCCGTGGTAAAGGATTTACGCCAAGGCTATCAGTCGGTTGTTGGTCGGGTTGATTGGGCCTCTAAGCTCTGGTTGTTGGAAAACTTTCGAGAAGCCGAAAAATTAGAATGGGACGATCCTTGGTTGAAAAGTCTGGATTTGGAATACCATAATGTGGATCTGCAAGCCGGCCTGTACCATGGCATGGCAGAAGAAGGCGATGCGCCACGCTTCACCACGAATGAATTAGTCAATTTATCGAAACATACTCCACCCCGAAATACCCGGGCCTTTGGGCGCTCAGAAATCATTCGTCATATCGTGAAGGAAGGATGGGGAGATTTTCTAGAGCAGACCTCCGTCCATCATGATCCACGTCGCCCGCCCTACGTCATCAATTGGTCGGTCTTGCAACTCCAAGGCAGTCCAGTCTTCGTCATGGCCGATCCCTTTCGCACCTACGTGCAAGAATGTCGAGACTATTGTGCTGAGGCAGCCAGGGGAGTCCCACATAGCCAAGACTTGAACTCATCATAGGATCAGGAAAGAATGTGGCATAGGAATGTAGCTTGTTCATTTTTATATGTATGTGTATAATGATACACAATAAGAGGTTTCATTATGGCAGTCGGCACGCAACCATTAATCCGCAAGCAATACCTTGTATCTCAACGGAATGTTTCTAAATTAGAACGTTTGGCGAAGCGGAAAGGTACTTCGGCCACAGCCATTGTTCGAGAGGCTATTGAGGCCTACGATCCCGAGGGATTGGATATGCTTGGTGAACAGGAATTGATGACTCTAGTCGCCACTCGACTTAAAGATGCGATTAAGGACACGCAGTCGACAAGGCGAAAATTGCATAAAACTCTTAATCGTTTGGGAAAGAAATAATGGCCGGGTGGAAAGAGTTATTGCTCGACACGTTAAAGTTGACTGATGAAGTGAAACGACTCAATCGAGATATTGAACGGTTGGATCAGCATGTTGTTAATGTTGATAAACGTGTTGTTCGTTTAGAAACCATGGTAGAACTTGCACAGATTCAGAAGTTGCCGCCCAAAGAATAATCTCCCGTCGTTGTTTTTCTTCTCCTTCTTTTATGATAGGCTCAATTACTGAGTTGGTAGTGCCGATTAGATGGGGTGGGGGATATTAGGTGAAAAACATGCATAAGACATTACTTCGGGCTTGGTTGGTTCTTTGGGTCATTACGCTACCCTTAGTTCATATCCATCCGGATGCCGATCATTCCCATGGAATGTCGGGCCACGTGCATGGGGGAACCTACCATTCAATTTTAGTCAATACTCCTGTTCATGCCCACCAAGGTTATTATCAAG
>JBFJON010000204.1:0-4343 GCA_041617575.1 Nitrospirales bacterium
CTGTCTGGCTGTGGCCATCTGGAGCCGGTCATTGGGCTTAACCGTCA
Source organism: Nitrospirales bacterium (assembly GCA_041617575.1). Classification (GTDB taxonomy): domain Bacteria; phylum Nitrospirota; class Nitrospiria; order Nitrospirales; family UBA8639; genus Nitrospira_E. The sequence goes on from JBFJON010000204.1 coordinate 48, forward strand.
TCATTGGCTTGTCGATGGTGATCTCAATGGTGATCGCTGGATTGTCTGGGGCAATTATTCCCATTGCCTTAAAAGGCATGAAACAAGACCCTGCTCAATCCTCTTCGATTGTTCTAACTACGGTCACCGATATTGTGGGATTTTTCAGCTTCCTCGGTCTTGCTACTCTTCTCTCGGGTTTGTTAGAAACCTAACAATCCACCGTTTCAGCTATTTTACTCGAATAATATTCTAGATCTGGTTCAGGCTCATTTCACATAGACTGAACCGTCTTTTTCTTGTTCATTTGGGTTGCCTATTTTCAAAGAAGTCGGGTAGGATCAAAAAACTTTTTATCTCTCGCTAGCCGAGGAGGCTTTATGAAGACGCAGTCGGTGAGCAAACCAGATCGGGCTCAATCGTTAGATCAGGATATCCATCGGCTGCGACAGCAATTGGATGCGATAAAAAAACACTTAATGAATGAACCATCAGCAGAAATCTTAAACGAGTTTGATGCGGTGACGGAAGACATGTTGGCTGAAGTTTTTGGAAGTTCGTCACCTCTTTTGGATACCTATGAATATGCAGAAGTCGGTGAAGCCGCAGGTCTCTTGAATCTCACCGATGAAGCCCCGGAAGGCATGAATTCTCAGTCGCAGCGAGAAACAATTCGGCAACGACATCGCGTACTCGAAAGTGCCATTGCCGATTTGGAATCTCGGCGAGCCTCATTGGCCAAGGAAGCGAAGAAGCGGAAAACCACTGGTCCGCGTGTCTCCGATTTTATGGCCAGGAAGGTTCGTGCGATTTCCCTGGATGCCACTCTCCGTGAAGCGGGGCAAAGTTTACAGAAATGGAAGATTGGCTCGTTATTGGTCCAGAGTGGGGATGAATATATTGGCTCGATTTCGGAAACTGAATTGACGAGTGAAGTAGTGGCCTCTGGGACTGACGCTACCACGGCGACGGTCAAAACCTGTATGCGAGAACCCCTTGTGACCATTGAGACTAGCGATCCGATTGTCGAAGCCGTTCGTATCATGAAGGAAAAAGGCACACGCCATTTGGCTGTGACGGAAAGTGACCGAATTGTGGGTGTGGTGTCGGTCTCCGATGTGATTAGATACTATTCTGGCGTGGTGTAATGGTCGACGAAGATAAAGGCATAGAAGACCGTCAGACTGTTCTTTGGTGGCTGTGCCACTCTCCGTCACGCTTACCAATATGTCCAAGCCAGAAATTCGTGCATGCCTTCCTCTTTGACCTCTTCTCCCCTCCTTGCATTCCTACTCCGTCTTAAGAATTTTTAATCTGTGTTTAATCTTCATATTAGAGTGAAGTGGTATGCTCCACTTATGAACATGGTGTGATGTTAGTTTATTCTCATCAAGGAGGAAGAAATATGAGGAAGAACAAAAAAGAAGTCGCGTATCAATGGGGCTGGAGCCACACGTGGCAAAAAAGTCTGGGATTGGCGGGAATGGGCATCCTTGTTGGAGCCCTGTTGTTCGGGTCGTGGAATAACCCCGTGCCGACTTTTGCTCAAAACTCAGAATCGAATCACAGTATGCAAACAACGGATCCTCCTTATTTGCAGAAAGGGGGATTTGCTGACATTGCCAAACAAGTGACGCCAGCTGTCGTGAATATTACCGTAAGCAAACAAGCGTCAGTTCCCATGTCAGGAATGCCATTTGATCCCATGAAAGAGTTCTTTGGGTTACCTGGCACCCCTGAGTTTCCACCGCGTCATGACCAGGGTCCTATGCCCGATCTCCAAGGCGCCGGTTCTGGGGTGATTGTTTCACCCGATGGGTATGTCTTAACCAACAATCATGTGGTGGAGGGCGCCAAAGAGATTACAGTGACGCTTCCAGATAAACGGGAATTTTCGGGGACAGTGGTTGGGCTTGATCCTCAAACAGACTTGGCCGTGATAAAAGTGGAGGCAACGGATCTTCCCTTTGTGCAATGGGGCGATTCTTCACGCCTGGAGGTGGGTGAATATGTGTTAGCGGTAGGGAATCCCTTTGGGTTGAATTCCACCGTGACGTTGGGAATAGTCAGTGCCTTAGGGCGCGGCGGGATGGGTATTACCCAATACGAGGATTTTATTCAAACTGATGCGGCCATCAACCCCGGCAATTCAGGCGGTGCGTTGGTTAATACTCGAGGCGAGTTGGTCGGGATCAACACCGCTATTTTCTCTCGAACCGGAGGATACCAGGGAGTAGGGTTTGCAGTTCCCACGAAATTAGCCAAACCCATCTATGCCAGTTTAGTGAAGACGGGGTCGGTGGTGCGTGGGTTTTTGGGTGTGGGCATACAAGCGGTCACGCCTGATTTAGCTGCTTCCTTCCATTTAGACAAAGCGCAGGGTGCCTTAGTGACTAATGTGATGCCCGGGAGTCCTGCCGATCAAGCCGGCATTCAACGCGGGGATGTGATTGTGGAATATGAAGGGCAAGCGGTGGTGGATCCGCGCACGTTGCAAGGCCAGGTTGTGGCTACCGTAGTTGGGAGTCAGATTTCCCTTGTTGTGATGCGAGAGGGACAAAAGGTCACTCTTCGGCCGGTCATTCGTGAACAGAGCGAGCCGACGCAAGTGGCTCATGCCAATCCGATGAAGCAAGATGGCCCGTTTGCAGGGGTGGCTGTTCAAGATTTAGATGGACGAATGGCGCAACAACTAGGAATACCCGAAGAGGTGAGCGGTGTCGTCGTGATGGAAGTGACGCCAGGCAGTCAGGCGGAACGAGCCGGATTGGCTCAGGGTGATGTCATCAGTGAGATCGACCGAAAACCGGTTAGGTCGGAAAAGGATTTTCTTCAGATCGTTTCCCATTTGGCTAAGCAAAAAGATGCCCTCATCTTTATCCATCGTGGGAAAGGGGCATTATATTTGACCGTGAAGGTATAGTAGCTCTGGAGACAAGATTGCCCGAACCACAAGGGGACTTCTGTAAAAAGAAGTCCCCTTTTTTTGCCGATTTTGAAATTGCCCTCAATCGAGAAAATTGAAGGAGAGATGATTGGTTGTGGTATCGCTAGGTAAAGAAAAGAGGCTAGGCAGGTTCTTCGATCAAAAAGAGGGAGAGGCGTCCAATTGTAAAGTGACAAGAAGTCTAGTGTTGCTGGATCTGTGAAAATGGTTGTTTCGAGTGAAGTTCTGAGGAGAGAGAAGTCTCAGAGTATCCCGGAGTTCTGAAAAATGCTTGGGCGATCATGTTTGAGATTTGGTCAAATTGTTCCAATACTTGTGCGAGGAATGCCGACAAGCCCGTAGAATAGACTTCTTCCAAGCTGCCGAATTCTAAATCTGCGGCTAACGCGCCTGCCAATCTAATGGCCTGCCGAGTTTCCGATCGTCGCGTGTTGCCGGCGAGTAGTTCGATGAGTTCACTAGCTTGTGTGGTGGTAAACCGGACGGAGCGAGGAAACCTATTGTGAAAGAGCAGAAAACGCACAATTTTTTTCGGTACCAACTGGGCTGAGTAAAACTTCCGATAGGCTTCGAAAGCGCTAGCTGATTTTAAGGCTGCCAGACATTGATGATATTCCGAAATCCGCTTCGGCTCCGTCGTCGGTTCACTGAGTACCGGGATATCGATGAGCCGTGCGGTTCTGCCCCCCCGTTCGATATTTTTTCCCAACCGATAAAAATTCCAACCTTCGTCCCGCACCATGGTGCCCCCCATGACCCCATCTAACGTGTAGCAGGTATTTCGCACGTGTCTGAGCAAGTCATGGGTATCTGCCCATAGGTCGAGTTCTGTTTTGCCTTTTAAGCTGAAATAAAAATCGTTCATGAAATGCCAGACTTCGCTGGACAACTGATCTTGGATGCCGCGGGCGTTGTTTCGCGCGGAGGCGATGAGATTGGTGAGCGAGTCAGGGTTGTCACGGGAGAGGGTGACGAACTCCATCACCGGCTTGGTGAGCACGTCACCATAGAGGGTTTGATAGCTTTCTAATTCACCGGTGTCCTCTAGGTAGCGGGTCCAAATATTGGACTGATCTTCGCTCGTGGCAATCTCAGTCAGTAAATGGTAATGTACATTGACGAATCGCGCGGTATATTCAGCCCGTTCGATATATCGACCGATCCAGAAAAAGGATTCTGCTGTTCGACTTAGCATAGATTATTCATCACCATAGAGTACCCAGGTGTCTTTGCTTCCTCCACCTTGGGACGAATTTACCACCAACGAGCCTTCCTTTAAAGCGACACGAGTCAGACCACCTAAGGATAATGTGATGTCTTCTCCCCAAAGAACAAAGGGGCGAAGGTCGATATGTCGCCCAACCAATCTC
>JBFJON010000205.1:0-4335 GCA_041617575.1 Nitrospirales bacterium
AAATTAGATGAAGATCTGTGTGACGTGAGGCTAGGCAAACATCTTCTCCTGATGATCCTATTCAACAACCAATAAAACTTAAAGGTTTGTTCTTAAGTACAGGAGCGAAAGATTTTACCCTGCCTGTAAACAGGATATTATAATTTTCTCAGGTGTTTGGGTCAAGGCCACGGATGAATCTTTTCTATATAAGGGTGAAGCGATAATGAATTTGACAAATGCCCGTTATCCAAGACACATTGCGAAACAATTCATAAACGGAAAAAATACTCCTCGGCTAAAAATCCACTCCCATCACCATGACCGCCTTTAACAATACCACTCGATGGGTTTGCTTAACTGTCTTATCCCTAGAACTCATATTTTGCGGGATATGGCCAACTTCTCTGCTAGCTTCCGGGCAATTGGTCCTACCTTCCAATGGTTTGGGCACAATTGGAACCCCGAATGGGGCTAAAATTTTTGTAGAAATCGCTGATTCCCCAGATAAGCGCTCACAAGGGCTAATGTTTCGTTCATCGATGGCACCTGACCGAGGTATGCTTTTCCTCTTTCCTGAACGAGGCAAACAAACTTTTTGGATGAAAAATACAATGATTTCGTTAGATATTTTCTGGCTAGATGAATCCGGGACCATTCTTCATTTAGAACCGAATGTCCCCATTTGCACTCGACAGGATGATGGCTGCCCAAGATATCAGACACCTCACAAGTCGCTACAGGTCCTTGAGCTGAACGCCGGTATGGCTGAAAAGCTGGATTTGGAAGTGGGCAATCAGCTCAAGATCGACCTTCCTCCAATGAGCTTCCCATACTAAGCACCTCGGCCCTAGAAACAGTCTATGACCAGCCCCGTACTCGCTTGGCTGAAAGAATGCCATCAACCCGTTGAATTTTCTGAAGAATTAGCTCTAAATGCGAGGTATCCTTCACTTCAATCACAAAGTCCAAGACCGCCTTCTGGTCCTCTCTCGTTGAAATTTCGGCTTTAGTGATATTCGCTTTGCACTGGGAGATGCCGGAAGATACTTTGGCTAAAACTCCAGGGCGATCAAGCGTTAACACCGACACATCAACCGAATGGGGACCTTCAACATCTGCATCCCATTCCACTTCTACCAGGCGATTATGTTCCCATTCCAATGACTGAAAGTTTGGGCAATCGACCGCATGAATCGTCAACCCTCGTCCGCGCGTTATATACCCACGAATCGGTTCCCCGGGAATGGGCTTACAACATTTTGAAAGCTGCATCAGGACATCATTGGTCCCGCCAAATTTAACAGGGCCATCTTTGAAAATCCCCGGAGATTTCAAATGAGGAACCGACAGCGCACTTTTAGCGGCGTTGGAATGTGATTGCTCGCTCTCTTCCCCGAAATGCTCCACGATTTGATCGGGGGCAAGACGCCCGAATCCCACCATTCGGATTAACTCGTCCACAGTCTCGCATCCCTTCACCTTGGCCATTGCCACTAATCGCTCCGATTTCAACGACTGTTCAGCAGAAAGACGTTTTCGTTGAAATTCCTGTTCTAATAAGCGGCGCCCCAGTTCCAGCGCCCGCTTTTGCTCTGCAACTTTAAACCAATGCTTGATTTTCGTTTTGGCTTTTGAGGTACGAACAAACTTCAACCACCCGCGATGAGGAACTTGGGACGGGGATGTCAAAATTTCCGCCATATCCCCACTATGCAATTGATACCGAAGGGGAACCAGCTTCCCATTAATTTTCGCACCAACACAATGATCTCCAATTTCAGTATGAATGGCATAGGCAAGATCTAAAGGTGTCGATCCCACCGGCACCTCCCGCACTTCACCTTTTGGTGTGAACACGAAGACCACATCATGGAATAAATCCAATTTCACAGAATCCATGAACTGCCGATTGTCCGAAAGATCTTTGTGCCACTCCACAAACTGCCGAAGCCAACTAAAGACTTCTTCATCACCACCTCTGACTTTCCTAGGTTCCTTATACAACCAATGGGCAGCAACCCCATATTCATTGATGCGGTGCATCTCTGCCGTTCGAATTTGAAACTCCACATATTCTCCTTGAGGACCAACGACCGTCGTATGCAAGGATTGATAGAGATTGGAACGAGGCGTGGCCACATAATCCTTCACGCGACCAGGAACTGGAGGCCAAATCGAATGAATGAGGCCCAGTACGGCATAACAATTCATTTTGGAATCCGTCACAATGCGAATGGCGGTGAGGTCATAAATTTCATCGAACGAAACCGACCGACGCTCCATTTTCTGGTAAATGCTAAAGAGGTGCTTCGGCCGGCCGTCGATTTGTCCAGGAAGACCCGCCTCGGCCAGCGCCTCCTGCGCTATCTGAATCAGAGATTGAATATACGCTTGCCGCTCATCATTCCTTTTGGCCAATCGCAGCTTTAAAAGCGAACAGGCCTCTGGCTGAAGATATTGGAAACATAAGTCCTCTAATTCTTGTTTTATCCAACTCATGCCAAGCCGGTTAGCTAAAGGAGCATAGATCTCCATCGTTTCTTGGGAAATTTTTTTCCGTTTCTCATCCGACAAGCCTTCCAAGGTCTGCATATTGTGGAGGCGGTCTGCCAGCTTAATGAAGACCACTCGAATGTCATCAGCCATGGATAGGACCATTTTTCGAAAGTTTTCAGCCTGTTTCTCCTCGTAGGATTTAAACGGAATCTGTCCAATCTTCGTCACTCCTTCAACCAATCGCGCCACATCCGCCCCAAACTCTTTTTCTAATTCCTCTTGCGTGGCGACCGTATCTTCAAGCGTGTCATGAAGGAGTCCAGCCGCAATGGCCGGCACGTCCAGCTTAAGAAAAGTTAAAATTCCAGCAACGGCTAGTGGATGCTGCACATAGGGCTCTCCCGTTTGACGCATTTTCCCTTCATGAGCTTTGACCGAATACTCATAGGCGCGCCGAATGAGGCTTGTGTCCGCCTCAGGATGGTACGCCACCACTTGCTCCATCAGCTGTTCAATGTCTGTCAGATGTACAACACTCATCTGGTCCAACCTTCAATCACCAACACAATACTCGAATTAAAAAATCATAACAAAAAACTAAGGAAATTGCTGAAAACTCTTGACGATGCTAGCTCCTTTACATAGACCTTTCACCACCACTCACGAAGCAACAAAGAACAACCCGAATACTCTGGGTTTTCGCATGGTGACCTTCAATACCATCATTTCACATCTACCTGGCTACCTAGGTTATTGTCTTGCCGAATAACTTCGGGTGTATTCTGGTGAACAATTTAACAAACTGGCATGATTTGAATATACGAGAGATGCCGGGTCTCGGCCAGGCAGCACCAATAACCGCTTGAACATTTCCGTTGGTTCAACAGAGTAGATGTGTTCCTCCTCCTGACATTTCTTGAGGAGGAAAAACCAAGATGGATTCCCAATTAAAAATGTCGGGAATGACGACGGGGGAGAAGTGAAAAGGCTGTTACGAAAACAGGAAGAAAGAACCGGCGCATGGAGCTGAGCACCCCATGGAAACCCAATAGTTATTCCCCACCTTTTTGCACGTAATTTTTCACAAATTCGGCCGCATTTTCCTCGAGGACTTTATCGATCTCGTCAACCAGGTCATCCATTTCTTCTTTCAACCGTTGCCCGGTTTCCGCAACCTTGGGGTCGGCCTGAACCTCTTCAGATTCTGGCGGAGTGTTTGACTTTCGAGACTCATGTTTTCGGTCTTGTTTGTCCATCATACACCCCCTTGGCAAAGCATCACGTGGCGCTTGATTTGAGCCTACTCCACACTTTCCTAGAGCGTCAAGATTTGGGTAAAACATGGCCATTATACTTCATTGCCCCCCCTCTAGCATTGTGATACATTCGTAGACTTGGGCGATTAGCTCAGTGGGGGAGCGCTGCCTTCACACGGCAGAGGTCACTGGTTCGATCCCAGTATCGCCCACCATGCAGCAGCCCTTCATTCCTCCGTTTTTATTGTCTTTTAAACCAGGTCAAGTACAATAGCAAAATCTCTATGACCGCGGCCCCTATCCAGAATTTCCCACATTTAAGAATGAGCTTGCACCGATGGAAAAACATTGTCGGACTTTTTTCCCTCTGCTTTCTTACCCATTGTTCGAGCGGTACGCCACCGTCATCCTTGCCTCCCTCCGCAAGTGATCTTAATCTGTTAGGACAGGCTTACCTTTGCCAGACCGAGGCCAGTGCCAGTTGGTTAAAGTCGGGAAGTCAGAAAACCCCCTGGGGAAATGGAAGTGAACATTTTCAAGAAATGACCCACCCCAATAAACAAGGTCAGTGGATGGTCTTCAATGAAGATCAGACACTCGT
>JBFJON010000206.1:0-4325 GCA_041617575.1 Nitrospirales bacterium
AGGTTGGACCAGCCACCCTCAACGCCAAATTTAACTTTGTCACGGGCCTTTTCATGCCCGATCTTCAACTCTTCCCAACCTTCTTCGCTCGTCGCCTTTACTTTCTGATACTCTTGTTTTCCAGATTCTAGTTTAGTCTAAATACCGTTAACCTTCCCTTCCAAGGCATTGATTTGAGGGTGCAGACAAACCGGAAGCCGCATAGTGAATGGCAGAGATTTCACGTATTTTGCTGTCCAAAAACCTGTGGCGATTTCTCATAATAGTTTTTCCGAAGGTTTTTCAGGGCAACTTCAACTTCCGAGTCTTCAACGCCCATATGAAGCAAGGCCGCGCGGGCAAGTTCTGCGCTGGCCTCAAGGGTCTCTGAAACGGTGAAGTGCGCACCAAGTGCTCTAAGGTCGCGACATGCAATAAAGTCATGCCCACGCGCAAAAACAGGAACATCTGGAAAGGCAGAATGCAAAGAGGAGACAACTCGCTCTGTCGCCTCCAAGTCAGCAATTGAAACGATCGCAAGGGGTGCATCAGCAGCCCCGGCCGCTCTTAGAACTTCGGGTCGTTGAGCATCTCCGAAATACACCGATCGACCTTCTGCGCGTTCGCGATCCACAAGAGATACATCACTATCGATGGCGACATAAGGCACCTTCATTAATTCCATGATATGGCCAATCCTATGACCCATTCGTCCAAAACCGGCAAGAATGACAGGCTTGGCGTTTTGTTCGGTCCTGCCAAAATCAATATCGGGAATAGTGGTGATACTTTCACGAGTAGGCGAAACTACCCGGTAAGCTAATTTCTCGAGCGCTGGGGTTGCCAGCATGCTCAGCAGAACAACGATAAGAAGATGTTGGAATAAAATTTCATCTAAAAGCCCCATTCCTTTCGCTAATGCGAACAGCACCAATGCAAATTCACCACTTTGAGCCAGGAGTAAGGCTACCGAAATAGCGGCCTTTTCTTGTATGCCAAAGAAACGTGACAAAGGCCAGAGAGTGATGAACTTGACCCCCATTAACGCGACTACAACAACTAAAAGCACAAGAGGATTCTCTAAAAAGATGTTGAGATTTAAGGACATACCCATCGACATAAAAAACAGCCCAAGCAACAAACCTCGGAAAGGTTGGATTTCGGCAATAATCTGGTGGCGATACGATGAATCGGCAATCAAGAGTCCAGCGATAAATGCCCCCATAGCCATAGATAGGCCAATGATCTCCACTGCTTGCGCTGAACCCAATACCAACAGTAAAGCCGATGCGGTAAATATTTCTGGGGAACCAAAACGGGCAAGTTTATTCAGTATGGGGTTCAAAATATGTCGGGCTGTAAAAATAATGAGGACGAGAATGATGAACGTCTCGGTGAATGCCAGGACAACATCTTCTGCTATCGTTAACTCCGGTGTGGCCATCAATGAAACAAAGGCCAACAGCGGGACAACGGCCAGGTCTTGTAACAGTAAAACGGCAACAGACGGTCTTCCGAATTCTGAAGAAAGCATCTTCCTTTCCGTTAAAAATTGAAGGACAAAAGCCGTTGAGGACAAGGCTAATGCCGATCCTATTAACAACGAAATTTTCCACGAAGTATGAAGGATTTGATGGGCTATGATCGTTATCAAGCCCCCGGTTATGAGAACCTGAAGCGATCCAAGTCCTATCACCAACCCCTTCATCATCCACAGACGGGATGGGTTAATTTCTATCCCGATCACAAACAGCAGGAGAACAACGCCCAACTCAGCAAGATGCGCAATCTCATCGTAATTCTCGATATATCCCAGCCCTGATGGTCCTAAGACTATCCCCGCGACCAAAAACCCCGGTATGGCCCCCAAACCTAAGGATTGAAACAACGGGACAGCAATCACCGCCGCAGATAACAGGATGATCGTATCAGTTAAATATTCCATAGCCACAGAAAGGTTCTCATCTATTGCTTCACAGTCTTTCAACACCCAGTCGGTTGCTCTTATCCATAGGCTGCTCTGTCTACAGTCGATCACCGTAGCGCCCGTAGAACCACTTCATGATAAAGGGCGGCAATAGCGTGGTGAGTGCAATCACGATCACCATGCCCGCATAGATCTCATTACTGAAAATAATGATGGAGGATTTTACTTGGCGGTTGAGAGGGTTTCAACGTATCGTCATGCGCCCATCATAGCTTTGCCCCTACCTTGAAGCAAAAACCACAAGGGTATCCAGAGTCTTCTCGTTCGTCGCGTGATATAGATTCAACAATTGGTGGAAAAGCTAGGTAGATATCTACATCTTCCATGAAGGAAAGGATCTACAGATGGAAAGTTTGATTGAGGGGCCGTGCCCTCTGTTGTGTCAAGCGAAGTTGGAGACCGTTTAGGCGCAAACAGTGCCTCACTCTAAAGGTGTGAGTACTTGCCTAAAAGGTGTGAATACTTACCTGGAACTTATGGTGATCGTACGGCCAAACCATGTGGATCAGCTGTTTCCCGTCCATCCTTCATATTGGTTATGCGGGACACACCCATAAACTCACCACCCTTTCCATCATCACGCACCTTTATCACTCCAATGCCAGGTGTGGAACCTACAGCGTTATTGACATCCTGATGATTTCCCGTGAGGGGGTGCGGTCCACGCAATCCGACAAAAACGTAGGTCCCATCAGGTGCTGCATCAATGAGGTCAGGGGCAGGATCTTCACTTATGGAGCCACTGAGGTTGATGGTATTCACGCTGAGGTCTGATAGCGTATCAATAATTTCCACGTTATTGCCGGCCCGGTCAGCGCTCCAAAGATAACGCCCCACTACGACCATGCCGTGTGAATCCGCAAACATAGTGTCTCGTGAGGAAATCATCTGCACCGTTGGCCTGCTCGGCAAGGTGGATAGGTTCATGGCATACACATCATAGGCGAGAGGGGAGACGGGCCAACCGCCGCCAGAATTCAAATACATCGTGTTTCCGACCTGCTTGCCGCCGCAGCCAGCTGGATGGATGACCACATCGCTAAAAGTTTCAACCACTTTCATTGGTGCTGCAGTCACATCCACCATCAACAGGCCACCTCCCCTAAGCGTAACGAACCCATAGTTGCTGGAATGATCGGTCACAGGGCAAATAGGTGCATTGTCAGGCAGTTCTCCGTTTTCGAGCCGTGCTAGGTTCATCACATCTTTGACCGGATCATACGCAAAAGTCTGCGCTGAATAGTCCGTCCAGATACGAACCAAGGTTTTTTCTGCCATGTTCGCCGCCAGTATCATCTTTTGATCTGGGGTCGGCCAGGCCGCATGCACATTCTTTCCGACCGAGAGACAGGCCACAGCCTTTTTTGAATTGCTATCCATAATCAGCACATGTCCTGTGAGAAACGAGATCACGGCGTGAGTTTGGTCTTTAGTGAAAAATACCATATGCGGTCGCCGAACCGTTTTTTGCGTAGTCTCCTGACATAACGCATTCACGTCAGTACTGAGGTCGAGGATAGCGCTCGGCTTGGCATCAGAGGGGTTACCTACCAATGTCTCCGCATCATAGATATAGAGAAATCCCCCACTGTCTGTGACGGAGTCCGATTGATCGGTAATCCATACTTCATACGTCTGGGCTATGGAAGGACACACAAAAATAAGGATGATTCCAAGAAGTAGGGCGTTCGTCGGGACACAAATTTGTCTTTTAATCTGATACGTGAACGCAGCTGTGTATAAATTCATTGTGGTCCTCCTTTCATACCCGTCAAATCTCATGCTTGGTTCGTTCCCGATAATGTGCACCCTGTTGCCCTCGACTTTCCCGACACCCTGTCCTTGGGTGGACTGTGAAAAATACGGAGAGACCTCGACGAGTGGATTCGAGTGTATTCAGCCATAATCAGAATTCATTTTATAAATAGGTTGCGTTAATTTTTAATGGATTGGCGCATTGGTTCCACTTCACTTATGAACAAAAGAATGATGGCGTCAGCATTTGTTTAACCGTTTTGATCTGAGCTTCGGGAGACATCGAAATTTTCAGGGCCTAGTGGCGAAACTTCATTTATAAAGGGTCCGCGGATTAACGGCCCTCTGTTTCACCCTTCTCCGATTCCATTGGATTGGATCGATTGACGCCCTGCTCCTCTGCTTCCTTTGGAGACTCGAGTTCCTCTGTGACCGCTTCTTCTTTGGCTGAATCTTCTTCCGGTTTAATTGGTGATCCGTTTTGTTCGCCACAGCCAGCCGGGAGCAGTGTGGAAAAAGAAAGAGATCCAATCAACACGCATCTCTTTATGAGCTGGTTACGTTTAACCATAGCGCTTTTTTCATGAATTGACTTCGCACTGAA
>JBFJON010000207.1:0-4318 GCA_041617575.1 Nitrospirales bacterium
AAAGGGATCATCCCCGGTAGGCAATTGAGGGCCAGGACGATGATCTTTGGTCAAGCTAACGATGACGCCTCCTGCCGAGGATTCTTCAAGCGTCGCTTGTGTACGCTTAAAATTCTCAGTCTGGGCATTCGCAATATTATGGGCACCTACACCAAGAATGCGCCCTCCAGCTTGAATTCCTGAAAGTGCCGTTGCAAATCCTGGAAACATGATGGCCTCTCTTTTTAATAAGAAGTGAATACTTATTCTACCATCGACCAAATATTCAAAACCTTTCCAAGAGACCTTGAACCAGCAACCATTATTAAATGCTTGCGTTGTTTAATACGTCTTAGGGCCCGTTGATGAAGGTCGCAGGCCATTTTGTTATGATTGAGCATATTGCTGAATCATTCTGTTCATTAGGCAATGTGAGGAAAAGATGCGAGGATTAGTGCTTGCGCAAGGTCTTAGTCTGCAAACGGATCGACCGAAACCGGTGCCCAGACCACAGGAAGCCATCATTCAAGTCTTGCAAGCAGGAATTTGCTCGACAGATTTGCATATCGTCAAAGGCTACATGGATTTCAAAGGAGTGCTGGGGCATGAATTCGTGGGTATCGTTGATCACGCGCCCAATAATTCCTCACTTGTTGGGAAGCGCGTGGTCGGGGAAATCAATGCCGCGTGCCGTTCCTGTCAAACCTGCCTCCAGGGACACCCGACTCATTGTCCAAATCGTACTACATTAGGAATCATGGGGCGCGACGGTGCCTTTGCGGACTATCTCTCGCTTCCCGTTGAAAACCTCTATCTCGTCCCTGATGAAATGACCAATGAGCAGGCCGTGTTCATTGAACCCCTGGCCGCCGCCTGTGAAATTCCACAACTAGTCACCATCAAACCCAAAGATCGAGTCATAATTATTGGCGATGGAAAATTAGGACTGCTCTGCGCCCAAGTGTTGGCCTTGGAAGGATGTCACGTCACCCTTTTGGGACGACATAACGAGCGTCACGCCTGGCTGATTCCAAAAGATATTGCCGTGACCTCCGCAATCCAAGATATACCTACAGGTGCAGATATTGTTATAGAAGCCACCGGAAGCCCTCAAGGCCTCACCATAGCCACCCAGCTCGTTCGACCACGAGGAACGATCGTGCTCAAATCGACCTACCATGGGGAGGTGTTGGTCAATATGACGGAATTGGTTATTAACGAAATTTCGATCGTTGGCTCTCGCTGCGGCCCTTTTGCCCCTGCACTTCGCTTATTAGCTGGAAAAATGATTGAGGTCGAGCCACTCATTCACAGCCACTTTTCCCTAACCGACGGAATGAAGGCCATGGAGCAAGCCGCACAACCAGGAACGGTAAAAGTCTTGCTCAATATGTCGTAAGATTCTTCCGAGGGGAAAAATTATTCCTGTCAACCTCCTAGTCCCACATTGCATCCTTTGGTATGATGCCTTTCATAATTTTCTTGTCGCTGGCGTAGCTCAGTTGGTAGAGCAGCGGTTTTGTAAACCGCAGGTCGCAGGTTCGATCCCTGTCGCCAGCTCCAAATCTTTCTCCAATCTTTCAAAGAGTTCCGTCTGACTACGGTCCTCGCCCTGCACGGGAGAAGGTGGTGTAACCAAAAGGGTATTGTTAAATTGAGCCAAACTTGGCTTCATTCGGGCATAAAGCATTTCGACGGAATCCCGAAAATTCAATGAGTTCCGACAGGGCGAATTGACCGTTCTGTTTTAAAATTTCTTAATTTGGCAATAACCCCCCCTTAGGCCAATGAACAAGATGGGAAGATAGTGAAGGCGGATAATCATGTGGTCTCAGTTGTTATCCCCGCTCGCCACACTGGGATCCCTGGGGCCAGTCTCGATCGATGTCAGGAAGCACTTGCTCGGCAATCTCGGGCACCGGATGAGGTGGTGATTGTAAAGGACGTTGAAAGCCGGGGACCCGCTTGGGGACGAAATGAAGGGATTCTACGAGCCAAAGGTGATTTGATAGCGTTTTTGGATGATGACTGTCAGCCCCCAGAAATTTGGCTGGAAACCCTAATAGAGGCCGTTGATCGACACCAGGCAGATGGAGCCGGTGGTACCTATGAGGAGACTGATCCGTTTTTGTGGGAATGGAGAAGACGGCAGGCTTTTCCCGAGACCGAACAAGTAGATGAAACTGGTCTTGTTGGGATCGGTGGAAATCTGCTTTTACGGCGGTCTTATTTGGAGCGTATTGAAAAACTCGATGGGTACGTCTTTAATGAGGCATTCCGTAATGCATCAGAAGATTGGGAACTCTCGTGGCGCCTAAGAACCCAAGGCGCTTCTTTCATTTTCATACCACTCAAAGTGAACCATCTAAAACAAGTCACTCTATCGTCCTACCTCCTGGGCCAGTTCGGTAGAGGCATAGGTATCTCAATGCTCTTTCGAACTCATCGGCTACGAGGCGGAGGAAAGGGAATGAACCAAAGCTTGTTATGGGGGCAAGATACAAAAAGTGGAGCAAATTTTTTAAAGGTCATTTGGCGTAAGGTGATTGGACCATTTGATTGGCAGAGTTTTTCAACCATACGCTACTTTGCCTTATTTTGGCTGGGAGAAAAGAGCCAAAGCGCTGGATTCCTCTGGGGATTGCTCAGAAAAAAACACCTTCCATTGCACATGCCTGAACGAGAACGCAAAAGATGTCCTATACAGTAGCCTTCAAAGCCTAACATGGTGACAAAGGTTTGCCTCTGGGGTACGGGGTTAAAGAAGGTTGGCGACGAAGCTCAACTTCTTGCGGTCTATCAGATATTGCAGACCTGTGCTCCCAATATCCAAGTGACGATCTTCGCCAGGGGCAATGGGGTCGTACAAAACCAATACCCCGCCATCGAGATCATCCCAACATCCCACCTCTACAAAGTCTTTGCCAGGTTACGCAAAACTGATTTATTTGTAATCGTTGGAGGGCCCTTTATGGAAGTTCCTGCTCAGGGATTGAGTTGTATGCTACTTGTGCATGCTGCCAAGATCTTTCATCGTCCGGTCATTACGGCAGGGACGACAGTCCTTCCCTACGCGACACTATGGGGGAAATGGGTATTTCGAAAAATCTTCAATCGCATCGATAGGATTAACTTGCGGGAAGACCTTGGGCTCGAGGTTTTTGGAATCCTAGGCGTAGCGAAAGGGGTATCAGTTTATGGTGATCCGAGGCTTCTCTTACAACCCTCTAAAGAACCAGATATTGCGATTCTCTTAAAACGGGAAGGGATCGATCCAGCAAAGCCCATCATTGGCGTGACCATGCGATACATGCATGGAGACTTACCTGAATGGATAAAACGAAGTCACGGATACACTGACGACGTGGTGAGAAATGCTTATCAAGTAATCGGACGTACCATCGATGACCTCAGTGGACTTGCTCAGGTCGTTTTAGTCCCGATGCATCCCGACCATCAGGATGACATGCACGTGGCCGAGACGATTCGAGAGTATATGAGCACACCATCGCAGCTGAAAGTTCTGAAACATTCTTACCGGTCACAAGAGTTGCTTGGAATCATTCGGTCATGTCAAATGTTGGTTGCGGGGCGCTTGGCCTCGGCGGTGTTTGCCACAGCGACTTCGACTCCTATGGTCGGGATCGCATTTGAACCGAGGCTGTGTGATCATATGCAAAAGATTGGTTGTGGTCGATATGTCAGGGATTGGAAAACGCTGGACTACCAAGATTTCTCATGTCTCGCCAAAGAGGTTTGGTCTGACAGAAATACGATTATCCCTCACATGACAAAAACAGCAGGCAAACTGAAACGAGACGTTTGGAAAATGACCGATCAAATCAAAGCACTGTTGCCAGCCAGCGAATTGGAGAACTGAAGTGCGAGTCTGCTTAATCTGTGTGGAGCTCTTTGCCTGGGGAAAGTATGGGGGGTTTGGTCGGGCCACGCGGATTATCGGGCGGGAGCTGGTTAACCGCGGAGTGGAAGTGTTTGCGGTGGTTCCCAGACGGCAATATCAGAAACCTCAAGAGGAATTGGATGGCATACAAGTTTTGAGTTTTTCCCCAAGACAGCCCTGGTCATCAAGAGCATTGTATGCGCTGTGTAACGCGGATGTCTATCATTCCTGCGAGCCGTCCTTAGGTACGTACTTGGCCATGAAAGCGATGCCAAACAAGAAGCATGTCATCACCATGCGGGACACCCGAGATCTTACTGACTGGAAAATGGAGTATGCACTTCCTTCAATTGGGAAACTGCAAGTACTTTCGAATTATCTTTATGAAGATAACCCACTAGTGAGAAAGGCCGTACGGAAAGCTCACGGGGTCTATTG
>JBFJON010000208.1:0-4316 GCA_041617575.1 Nitrospirales bacterium
AATTCTGAAAAGCTTTGGCTACGGCTGCCATTTCGGTGAGTGCCGTCCAGGTTGAGCGTTCCATTGCCTCTCGAAACACCTTTCGTTCGTCCGCATTCCAAAAATTTTCCAGGATTAAAACGGGGTCTTGTGCAAACGAGAACTGGTCAGAACGAAAATTAGAAAAGTTGGTTTTCATACGTCTTTCACCATCGTGTTTTGGGAATTGCTGCCTGAATCCACCGAAGATCTTTTTAGCAAGTTCCCTGCGGGGTAGCAATGAGCTAAACGGATTCTCTGCCCATTCATGAGGGCAATTGGAAAATGTCCTATCTGAGCTGGCATAGGATTGCTGCATTCCAAATGGATATCAGACGTATCTATTCGGATATCGGTTTTCACAATGGTGGCTCCACACGGTAAATTTTGAAAAAAATCCTATGAAAAAATTTCTTTAAATATCAATTAGTTACTTAAGTAGTTCTCTGGAAATGGGCGAAATGACTTTTATGGCAATGGTCTTGCAATATTTTGGAAAGGAATTCGCTGAATGACAATGAATGGTAAATGGCTCGCGCAGCGCATTGTTTCGGGGCCTTTTGTAGAGGCAGGTTGTCAGTGAATCTAAACATATCAGGGCAGATTGCAGGATTGGAGACAATCCCCAAGACGTGTATGGCAAAGCATGCCACCTTGTCCATTATGAATAAACCGATTCTTATTATTGACGATGATCGACCCGGAAGGCGGGCATTGCGGCTGCTTTTAGAGAGCCATGCTTTTGACTGCAGGGAAGCCGAGGATGGGCGTGAGGCACTGACCCTCCTGGATGAGGGCCTTTCGGTGGATGTGATCATTTCCGACTACCATATGCCCGTGATCAATGGTGTGAATTTTCTCAAAGCCTTGGCCTATCGTGTGAGTGGCGAGGGGGTGCCTGTGATTTTGTTAAGTGGTCATATGACAAAAGAAATGGAACAGATCGCTAAGCAGGCTGGCGCGTTTGCGGTGATGGCGAAGCCCTATGATCCTCAGGAGCTATTGGAAACAGTTTCTCGGGCATGTAACCGGCCGATATCTTAAGAACTGTCATCATTCATGGGTTGAATTCACCCAATCGAATGTATCGTTCTCATGGACCAGAGTTGATGGTCTTGTGCAATGAGGAGATGCGAATATGAAAGAAAAAATCTTAGTGGTTGATGATGAAGCCTATATTTGCACCTCCTTACAAGAACGATTGACAAGGGAAGGATATAAGGTGATGACGGCTTCCGATGGTCGAAAGGGGTTACGAATCTACCACGATCATCTTGTTGATCTTGTGATTACTGATGTCCTCATGCCGGAACTGGATGGCCTGGAAGTCGTGCGTACTCTCCGTCGCCTCGATACGGCAATTCCAATTATTGCGATGTCAGGGGGTGGCAATCGGGATTTAGATTTTCTGGTTGAAGCGACGGAATTTGGTGCCACTCGGACAATTTCCAAACCTTTTCGTGTTGAGGAGTTGGTTGTCATGGTCCATGACCTGCTCGATTCCATTCCTCATCATGCGGTGTAAAATTTTTCATTCCAGTTGATCTGGCATCATCCTGCCTTGTGTTTCCCCTGACACACTCAAAATTTTCTCCAACTAGTGTCATGAGGGATTGAGTTTGCATGGCCTATCAATTTTTTGCCCCTGTAAACCGAAAGAGAATAGAGAAGGAGTTCTTTTGCGGATGCTAAAGCCATGAGGCTGGTCTTAAGGCAACCAATGAGGATTGTTGAAACGAGATGATAAGGAAAACTGTCCTAGGATTGACAACGGTTGGTGAAATTATGACGTCCAAAGTTGTCACGGTTGAGATGGATGATTCACTTGAGGTCATCCGAGATATTTTTCGAAAAGTGAAATTTCATCATCTCATTGTCGTGGATGGAGAAAAAATTGTGGGCGTCCTCTCGGATCGCGATTTTTTGAAAGCGATCAGTCCTTACGTAAACACCATGTCGGAAACTAACCGAGATCGAGCCACACTTGAAAAACGAGCTCACCAAATTATGTCGCATTACCCAGTCACCGTTCAAAAATCCTGTCAGACTCAGACAGCGGCAAAGTTGATGTTGGATCGGCGCGTCTCCTGCCTTCCCGTCACCATGCCTGATGGAATTCTTGTAGGGGTGGTGACGTGGAAAGATGTGTTCAGGGCTTTTTTGGAATCGACCAATTCAACTGAATGATTGGGAGGTGGTTTCCAATTATTTAGCAGGGCAGAATTTGTCTTCTCCCTTCTTTTAGCCTTGTTGGCATTTCCGTTATACTGAACCTTTACATATAGTTACGCGATTTTCGTCTTGAACCGACGGGCTGAAAATTTTGGGGCGAACCCGTGTTTACGCACGATGGATTAATCATGAAAGGTTGAATAGGACATGGCAGAAAAAAGCTTTATTCTTGAACTCGGGAAGCTGTTCATTGCTGCAGCATGGGCCGATGGAACTCTTTCTACAGAGGAAGTGAATGGATTAAAGGAACTCCTGTTTCAATTGCCTGACATATCTGGAGAGGAATGGATGGAGCTGGAATTATACATGGCTTCCCCTGTAGGTGAGGCAGAACGTCAACGCTTGTTGGAGCGTGTGCTAGGACGTATGAGATCAGCAGGTGATAAAGGGCTGGCTTTGGAAACTATAGAGAAACTGATGTCCCAAGGAGCATCGGAGGGCGGTCAGCAAACGGAAGTGGTCAAACAACTTCGTGACGATCTTGAACAGGGCAGTGGCGGGTTCATGGACCATTTTCGGCGCCCATTTCGTCGAATGCTTAATTTGCGTGGGCAAATGTATTCTGAAGAACACGATCGTGAAAGTCGTTTAGAAGATTTTATTAAGAATACGATTTATTTTCAGGTCACCATGGAATTACGAGACCGAGGTATCACCTTTGACCTTCCTGATGCCGAAATTCGTAAGCTTTGTCTTGCGGCGGGGCTGATGGCACGGGTGGCCGGCGTTGATCATGTGGTGTCTGCAGAAGAAACCCAAGTCATGGGTGAGGTGCTCCAGCGTCATTGGACGTTGACAAAAGAACAGGCTCAACTTGTCGCCAAAATTAGCCATCATCGGATCTTTCGAGGATTAGATAGCGTACGGTTGGTGAAACGCTTTAAGGATTTGACGACGAGGACTGAACGAAAGGAGTTTCTCCACTGTTTATTTGAAGTGGCCAATGCCGCGGATCAGACTTCGTTTGAGGAAATTGAGGAAATTCGGAGTATTACCAAAGGTATGGACCTCAGTCACCAGGACTTTCTTGATGCCAAACTGGCAATTTCCCGCGAAGATCGTAAAGGGCTCTAAAATTTTGTCCATGCCAGATGAATCTGAGAATTTCCCGTGTTTTGAATGGTGCGACCATGATTAGGGAAAATTAACCAAATAAATCTTCCCTACGCTGTCATATATTCCCGACGGTTTTTATCGGGAATCCATCTTGTGTTTTCACAACCATAATGTCCAAGTGATTACTGGTGATGCCGGACCGAAGCCCGGCATGCGTCAAGCTGGAAAAAGGCATAAAACTTTCACATTATCCAAAGAGGGGGCATTTCCCTGGGGTAGTTGCAGAAACGAAAGGTGTGACTAGGGCGGAATTTTATGTCTTTGTATCAGGTTCCCACCGATCGATGACGGCGGCGCCCACTGCATCGCCCCAGACGTTGACAGTAGTCCTGCAACGGTCCAAGAACCAATCCACGACTAAGATCAGCGAAATCCCTTCAATCGGTAGGTCTACAGCTTTTAACACAATGACCATTGTTACAAGGCCAGCCTCTGGAATGCCCGCTGCGCCTATGGCAGAGAGGGTGGCGGTGAGAAGAACGATAATGGTTTCCCCGAGCCCCATTTCGATCCCGTAGGTTTGGGCAATAAACATTGCGGCCACGGCCTCATAAAGAGCCGTCCCATTCATGTTGATGGTGGCTCCCAATGGGACCACGAAACTGACAACCCTGCGAGAAACCTTCGCTTCCTCAATCAGACTTTCCATCGTCAATGGTAACGTGGCCGAGCTGGAACTTGTGGAGAACGCGGTCATAAGGGGTGTACTCATGGATTTGGCATAGGCCGGAACCGAACGTTCACCTAAAAATCGTAAAGCTAAGGGGAGCGTTAGGAAGGCATGAATGGCCAGGGCAAGGAGCACGGTACCCACATAGGTTCCCAGACTCGCCAATTGAGGCCAAAATCCAATAAACCCTCCGGCTTCTCCTAAACGTCCGGCCAACAACGCCCCAATGCCTACTGGAGCCACCCACATGAGAAGGTGCACGATGGCCATCATCGCCTCG
>JBFJON010000209.1:0-4286 GCA_041617575.1 Nitrospirales bacterium
CCGATTTTTAAATAGTAGTCGAATCGTTGAGAATAGAGGACAGAAAGAAAGGAAGGGTTGGCTAACAAATCGTAGAATTGAATATCGGCTTCTTCATTTTCACCACCTTGTCGTTGTTGGACCAACGACAGTAAGGTCTGCAAGGCTTCTTGAGACAACGTGGAACGCTGCCATTCATAATACGAGGCTTCGTCACGGAACTCTTGCAACCCCCATGACTGCAAATATCGGATGAGTGTCTCATCCAGTTCCTGGCGGGTTCGGCCTCCACCTTCCATCACAAATTTGTTCGAGGAAATTGATTGAGAAACGGTGGCAGTGTAAGCCCCCTACCGAATATAAAAATTCATGATAAGAAAAACTTGCAAGTTCTACATATTGCGATCGGTTAAAACTTCGAAGATAACATCATGGCATCTTCGTAAGCCGTCGGAACGGGATGAGGCTGCTGAAGTTGCCCCGTACCAAGAACCATGAATTTTTCAGTCGTGAGCTTCGAAAGCGTCAGAGGCCCGCGGGCATGCAATCGCCTACTATTGCTTCCAAGTTCGGGGCCTAGATCAAATTGCTCTCCCCCATGGAGACGCGTTGATGCGTTAATTAAGACCGCGCTTGAATCTACCTCCCGAGCAAACTGCATGGCAAAAGCATAGTCTCGCGTCACAATCGTATCCGTATGTCCTGGAGAATATTTTGCAATATGATCCAAGGCTTCTTGACGATCTTTCACTACTTTAATATTCATAGCCAATGACTGAAATTTTTTGTCCCAATCCGCTTCCTCTGCCTCCTTAATCCCCAAATGCCCGGTCATCTCCAACACCCCCAGCATCGAAACTGTTTTGGGACACCCATTTAACACCACTCGATATTCCTGAAGCAGTCGTCGGGTTAACCCGGGCAGGATATGCCGGGAGACATCCCGATGCACGAGAACCGTGTCCATGGCATTCGCCGCCGTGGGAGACTGAACTTTCGCATTCACCACAATTGTCTGAGCTAGCGGAATATCTGCATCCTGATCCACATACACATGACACAACCCACCATCAAACCCAATCACGGGGACCCGAGCATGCTCTACGATCCCATTTCGCAAGCTCGCCCTTCCCCGCGGAATCACAGCTTGAACATATTGGGGCTGTCGCGCCACTTCCAATGCGGCCTCTGGAGCCACTCGGTCTATAAACATCAGGGCTCCTTCAGGTACGCCCTGTGCCACCGCAGCCTCCTTGAGACAACGGAACAAAGCCTCGTTGGTTTGCAACCATTCAGCCCCACCTCGATAGATACAAACGTTATTTGTTTTCAAGCACATCCCTAAGGACTGCACAGTCATGAATGGTCCCATATCTGAAATCACACCCAATACGCCAATGGGAGCACGCACCGTATGGACATGCAGACCATCTTGAGTCATCCAGGCCTGGCTCATTTCGCCGACTGGATCCGGATACACCAGAAAATCTAGCAGAGCCTCGACCATATGTTGAATGTCGTCTTCATTTATGCGAATCTGTTCGACAGCTTGTCGGTGAGCCTGTTGCCCCTCGTCCTTTGGAATCAGTTGGAGATCTCGCTCATTGGCCTCAAGAATATCCGATGTTTGGGCAACTAAGGCATCGGCCATGGCTTGTAACGCCTGATGCTTTTGCTGGGAGGACAAACAGGCCATGGGACGAGCCACAGCCTTAGCTTGTTTCAACAGACCTTGCACATATAGTTTTACGGGCACCTCAACCATGTTTGAGCACTCCTTTTATGACAGAAAAAAAGAGAAAAACCGGTTTGACTATAGCCATGAGGTCTCATAGAGTCAAAAGAATGTAACGATTAAACGGCTCATTTTTTCAAGTTAATAGCTTGTGAAAAATGATAGATAAACGGTGACTCGCATAAGAAAAGCAACAGAAAGAGGCTTGAATTAGTTTTTTCACCTATGCTATGTTAACTCCGTTTAGGTGTATCCTAATAGAATTACGTATATTTCATGAATGACCCTTCACTTGGAATAACCTGCCTGACTAGACAAGCGCTCCTCTTTATTGTCTCCTGCCGGTCCCATTTGAATCAACAAACGTCCTTAAGAGTTCCAACAAAGAATTCAGTTTGGTGTTAATCCATATTCTCCTGAAAGGGGGTGGGAAGGTCCGCTATGGTCACGATTAAATCGTTATTGGAAGCTGGGGTTCACTTTGGGCATCAAACGAATCGATGGAACCCCAAGATGAAACGGTATATTTTTGGTGAAAAAAACGGCATCTATATCATTGACCTGCAACTCACGTTGCAATGTTTCCAGAAAGCCTATGATTTCACACGAGATACGGTAGCCGCAGGTGAATCGGTCTTGTTTGTAGGGACGAAACGACAAGCGATGAGTATCGTGGAAGAAGAAGCCAACCGTTCAGGGATGTTTTTTGTCAATCAAAGATGGCTAGGGGGTATGCTTACCAATTTCCAAACGCTTCGACGGAGTATTTCACAACTTAAAAAACTGGAAGCAGCGGAAACGGATGGAACCTATGAACGGCTCAAAAAGAAAGAAATTGTCAAGATGAAAAAGGAACAGGGTAAGCTAGAAAAATACTTGAGCGGCATCAAAAATATGAAAGATATCCCTGGCTGCATTTACATTCTAGACACACGTATTCAACACATTACCGTCAAAGAGGCCAATCGCTTGGGTATCCCAGTCATTGCACTCGTTGACACCAATTGCGATCCTGAAGGCGTCGACTTCCCCATTCCTGGCAATGATGATGCGATTCGATCGCTCAGATTGTTTACGGCCCAAATTGCCGATGCCTGCCTTGAAGGGACCGAACTACGGCGAAAGCGCCAAGAATCAGCAGCCAATGGAGACGGATTCCTTCCTGAAGCATCAGAATCTGGACCTTCAGAGATTGTCGCCGCAGAGAATCCACAACCTGCCTAAGGGTTCTGGATTTATCGTTTGCTCATCTAATCACAACACTTTTCTAGGGGAGTACGCGTATGTCTAGCTTGAGCGCCTTGGTCAAAGAATTGCGTGGGAAAACCGGGGCAGGAATTCTTGATTGTCAAAAAGCCTTGCAAGATACGGGAAGTGACATTGAAAAAGCCATTGATCTGTTGCGGCAAAAGGGGTTGGCGGCCGCTCAAAAAAAATCCGGGCGAGAAACTAAGGAAGGAATAATCTCATCGTATATTCATGCCGGCTCCAAAATCGGTGTGCTCTTAGAAGTAAATTGTGAAACGGATTTCGTCGCGCGCAACGAAGAGTTCCAGTCCTTTGTCAAAGAAATCGCGCTACAAATTGCGGCCTCTCAACCTGCCTTTGTTAAACGAGAAGACATCCCTGAGAATTTGATTCAACGAGAAAAAAATATCTATATCGCTCAAGTCAAAGAATCAGGCAAACCCGAAGCAACATGGGATAAAATCGTTAATGGAAAAATAGAAAAGTATTATCAAGAGCAATGCTTGCTGGAACAACCCTTCATTAAAGACCCTAAAGTGACTATTCAAGACTTGGTTTCTCAAAAAATTTTGAAACTAGGTGAAAATATCTCAATAAGCCGATTCACACGCTATCAGCTTGGCCAAGACTAATGCCGCCCAAATACCGCCGAGTTCTCTTAAAAATAAGTGGAGAAATGCTAGCCGGCGATCAAGGGTACGGCATCCAACCTTCAGTTCTAGAAAATCTGGCGAGGGAAATCGCTGACGTCATGACTATGAATATTGAAATGGCCATTGTCATTGGGGGAGGAAACATTTTCCGCGGGCTAGCAGCCAGTGCATCTGGAATGGAGCGGGCTTCAGCAGATTATATGGGTATGCTCGCCACCATGTTGAATGCCCTTGCGCTCCAAAATGTCTTAGAGAAAAGTGACATCCCCACTCGTGTGCTTTCAGCTATTGAAATGCGTCAATTATCAGAGGGATATATTCGCCGACGGGCCATTCGCCATCTTGAAAAAAAACGTGTAGTGATTTTTGCTGCCGGGACTGGCAATCCGTATTTTACGACTGACACGGCGGCGGCGCTTCGTGCCATGGAAATTGGTGCCGAGGTGATTCTGAAAGGCACCAAGGTTGATGGAATCTACGATGCGGACCCAATCACCACGCCAGCGGCGAAACGCTTCACGGAATTACCTTTTTTATCTGTTCTCAATAAAAGCCTGAAAGTTATGGATGCCACGGCGATTACCCTCTGTATGGATAACAATCTACCCATCATTGTTTTCAATCTTACGTCACCGGGCAACATCCGAAAAATTTTGGAAGGTAATCCCATC
>JBFJON010000210.1:0-4279 GCA_041617575.1 Nitrospirales bacterium
AGACAAGTTTGAATATCAACGTGGTTATAAATTTAGTACCTATGCGACGTGGTGGATTCGGCAAGGTGTGACTCGTGCGATTGCGGATCAGGCGAGGACAATTCGTATTCCTGTTCATATGATTGAAGCCAATACCAAGCTCGCACGGACGGCTAGGCAATTAGTCCAGCAACTGGGACGTGAACCGACTCCTGAAGAAATTGCAGAACGAATGGGTTTGACTCCAGAAAAAGTTCGTATGATGTTGGATATTTCCAAGGGAACGATTTCCTTAGAAACCCCGATCGGGGAAAAAGAAGATAGCCAATTAGGCGACTTGATTGAAGATAAAAATGCGGTTTCACCGATGGATGCCGCTAATCGATATGACCTACAACGGCAAATTGCCAATGCCTTGGGAGTTTTAACTCCGAGGGAGGAGACTGTCATTCGAAAGCGATTTGGGATTGGTGATAGCACCGATCATACCTTGGAAGAAATTGGACAGGATTTTGATGTAACTCGTGAACGAATCCGCCAGATTGAAGCTAAGGCATTAAAAAAACTCCGGCATCCTAGTTGTAGCCACAAACTTCGAAGTTTGGTCGACCATCTTTAATCCAGAGTGATTCTGAAGAAATGAAAAGGCCTCGTCATTTAGGTGGCGAGGCCTTTTTTTGTAATGTAATGTGGTGGGCCTCTGTCAGATATAATCAGAACAATTTTCTCTAAAGCTTTCAAGCCTCACATGAAGTTTGCACTTCTCCCCTCTTAGGTCTAGATGGTAGAATTTTTCTAGTATGCGTATTTTAGTTGTTGAAGATGAACCGAAAGTAGCGTCTTTTATCCGGCGCGCGTTAGAGGAGGAAAGTTATGCCGTCGATGTCTGTACTGACGGGGCTGGTGGATTAGATTGGGCGCAAATGGTTAATTACGATCTTATTATCCTAGATTTAATGTTGCCTGGTTTGCCTGGGGTGGAAGTGTTGAAGCGTGCGCGTGCCGCCGGAGTGAAAACTCCGGTGATGATTTTAACGGCACGTTCAGAGGTGGACCAACGCGTCAAGGGTCTTGATGCCGGCGCAGATGATTATTTAACCAAACCCTTCGCGATTGAAGAATTGTTGGCAAGGGCTCGCGCCTTGCTACGACGTGCCGGTGGTGCACCCTCTGGCATTTTGCAAGTGGATGACGTGGTTCTCAACCCTGTGACTCGAGAGGTCACACGTGGTGAACAGCGTTTGGAATTCACAACCAAGGAATATGCGCTTATGGAATATTTAATGCGAAATGCCGGGAGGGTGCTAACCCGCTCGATGATTGCTGAGCATGTTTGGGATTTAGACTTTGATACGTTCACTAATGTGATAGATGTTTACATTAGTTATCTCCGCAATAAAATTGACAAAGGGCGGGATCGCAGCTTAATTCAAACCATTCGTGGGAGCGGGTACATGATGAGGTCTGATGGGTGAATAATACCTCGATCCGGGTTCGGCTCACTTTATGGTATGGGTCGGCGTTGGCTCTCATCTTGCTCCTCTTTGCTGTGGCGCTGTATCTGGTGATGTCACGTGCACTGAGAGAGCAAGTGGATGCGTCATTAAATGAAGCTTCGGCAGTGGCCATTCGGACGTTGGGTGAACATCGGTTTGGTCCATTTCTCATTTTTGAAGATTTATCGCAAGACTTCCCTGAAATTGCGTTGTTGGATAAATTTTTCCAAATTTTTGGGCCGGCAGGCCAAGTCACCATTCAATCATCGAACATTCAAAGCCGAGAAATCCCCTTGAGTCAAAATGCCTTTCGTGCCTCGCTTGCAGGGCAGTCCACGTTTGAATCGGTCGAATTCAAGAAAGGCGTTTCGCTTCGATTACTCTCTGTTCCCATTCGTCAAGGCGAGCAACTGGTGAATATTTTGCGAGTGGGAACATCTTTGCAGGCAACTGATCGGATGTTACGTCGATTATTGACGGGCCTGTATATTGCCTCTCCATTAGCCTTGTTAGTCTCCTTAATGGGGGGGTGGTTTTTAGCTGGGCGGGCTCTGCGTCCGGTTCACGCTATTACTCAAGCCGCTCGCCGTATTGCGGCTGGTGATTGGAGTCAACGAATTCAAACGCCGCATTCTAACGATGAGATTGGACAATTGGCCTCAACGTTCAACGACATGATTGGACGTCTGGAAGTGTCGTTTAAACAAATTCGCCAATTTAGTGCTGATGCCTCACATGAATTGCGTACCCCTCTCACGATTACCAAAGGCGAGACTGAGCTGGCATTGCGCCGTCCTCGCCAAGCGGAAGATTACCGAGTGGTGTTGGAGAGTAATTTGGAAGAGATCGATCGCATGAGCCGGATTGTGGATGAATTACTATTTTTATCGCGTGCCGATCTTGGAGAAATTAAATTGAAAATGGTTCCTGTGCAATTGGACGATCTTTTTCGGGAAATTCACCAACAGGCAGCGGTTTTAGGAAAAGAACGCCAAATTCAGACCGTCCTGACAAGAGTCGAACCCGTTGTGGTGGAAGGGGATGATTTACGATTGCGTGAACTTTTATTGAATCTGGTCGATAACGCGGTGAAATACTCTCAGGAAGGACAAACTGTGGAGTTGGCTTTAGGCCTTGCTGGAAACCAGGCAAAGCTCATGGTCAAAGATTATGGGATTGGCATTGCCCCAGAGAATCACACCAGAATATTCGATCGTTTTTATCGTACAGACGAAGCGCGTGCCCATGGGGCTAAAGGTACGGGGTTGGGCTTGGCTATTTGCAAGTGGATTGTCGATGTGCATCATGGAAGAATTGAACTTCAAAGTACTGTTCATGGTGGTTCGTGTTTTACGGTTTTCCTTCCATTGTCTTCAGTGACTGTTTAAGATTTTCTCTTCCCTACATTATTTTCTATTAAAAAGTTTTAATGTTCTCTTAATTTCCCTTTCATATCAGGATGGTACACCTATACCTGAATGATTCATTAGGTGAAGACTTCAAGCCATTCTTGCAAAGGGGGTTGTCATGACCACACTTCAGGCAGTTCAAGGGTTGACCCGAACGCAGAAAAACCATTCACCATATCTACAGAAACGACGTGATATCAAACGTGTTTCTTTGTTGTCTGGAACATCTTCCGAACAGCCCAATGAGAACTGGGACCAAGATGAACAGGACAAAAAAACAGCTGGCCCTGGTTCAGTGAACTTAGAATCTATGTATTTCCGAGGTTTCCGTTCTCGTCCATTGTTACATGCAGAAGAAGAACTGAAGTTGGCCATACGCCTGTATGAGGGGACTACCCATCTTCGAGCTTTGTTGCAACAGGCGTTGGATATTTCTGAAAAACTGCATTCACAGCATGAAGTTGAGCTTGTCCGTGAGCGATTGCAAAAGTTGCTGGATTTGAAAGGCTACTCGCCTCCAATAATTGAAGAGATCCTGGAATCTGTGTTGACGTTGCAATCTTTCGCTTCCTCGAAAGGGAAAGAAGGACGGAAAATCAGCCAACAATGTACGGAACTTTATCGTTCTATTCAAGCCGTTCGAATTGAGATTGAACAGCCGAAGGACGAACTGGTTCAACGTAATCTTCGTCTGGTCGTCAATGTGGCCAAACGTTATCTTGGGCGCGGCCTGAACTTTTTAGACCTAGTTCAAGAAGGTAATATTGGTTTGATGAAAGGGGCCGAACGATTTGATCACACCCGTGGATTCAAATTCAGCACCTATGCCACGTGGTGGATTCGTCAAGGTATTACCCGAGCAATAGCGGATCAAAGTCGAACCATTCGGGTGCCGGTTCATACCAATGAAGCTTCGACAAAAATTGCAAAAACGGCCCAACGGCTTGCACAGCAATATGACCGAGAACCCACGTTTGAAGAAATTGGACAGGTGTTGGATATGAACAGCGATCGAGTCAAAGAAACCTTAGAAGCATTTCAAGATCCCATATCCCTAGATGCCCCGTCTGTCGATGGAGAAACCGAATTAGGTGAGTTGATCCCCGACCTTGACGGTTCTGCTCCAGACGAGGAGGTTTCTCGTAAATCGGATGCCCAATGGCTAGGCAAAATTTTTAAAGTGTTAAATCCTCGTGAAGAACAAGTCGTTCGATTGAGATTTGGGATTGGAGAGGATGAGCCTTGGACCCTGGAACAAGTTGGGCGTTCAATGTCGGTGACCCGCGAACGCATTCGCCAAATTGAGGTAGTCGCGTTAAATAAGCTAAAAGACTCGCATGTCAAAGCCATGCTGGCTGAAATAAAATAAAACTATAAGTTTAAATACTTATGCAA
>JBFJON010000211.1:0-4262 GCA_041617575.1 Nitrospirales bacterium
ATGAATACAAGTACGGGAATCTTCCTTCAATAAATGCAAGACATGTCCCATACAGAATTTCTGTTTAGTTTCTCAATCAGAGTATCCAGGGATATGTTTAAAGGGGCATTGTGAGATATGGAATTGATAACATCATGATGCAATGTCATGTGGCAGTTTCTCAAGATTCCAATCCTCAGCAGGCTGCTCAAGTGGTCTCTCGATCCGTTCATGACGCATTTGGCGGAATAGGCTGTGATTTCGCCTGTGTGTTTTTCTCTCCCCATTTTACAGAGGACTTGAAATCCTTGGTTGAAATCGTTCGAAAAAATCTTAGCCCGAAAATATTAATTGGCTGTATGGGGGCAGGAGTGATTGGCGGAACACAAGAGATTGAGCAGCATCCTGGACTTGTGCTTTGGGGACTGAGCAATCCCAGCATGCAAATCACCCCCTTTCACCTGACTTCGAAAAAGCATGGAGAGGAACTTTCATTAGAAGGTTGGCCGGACATGCCGGAAGAGCATGCGGCCCCTCGAACGTTCCTCCTCTTTGCTGACCCATTTTCGACGCCGATAGGCGAATTATTTACTCTCTTGGATCACCATGCTCCTGGGTCGTCTGCCATTGGGGGAATCGCCAGTGGAGGGATGGATGAAGGGGAATCCCGATTGGTTTTAAACGAACATATTTTTGAATCGGGAGTGGTCGGTGTGGCGATTCAGGGAGGTGTGGAAATACGAACGGTCGTGTCGCAGGGGTGTCAACCGATTGGAGAGCGATATGTGGTGACGAAGGTTGCTCGGAACGTCCTTCAGGAACTGGGAGGTATCCCTCCATTGGAACGATTGGAGACCACGTTGAAGGCTTTGGGAGAATCTGAACGGCAGCAGGCCGCAAATGGATTACAAGTGGGGATTGCCATGGACGAGCATCGTGCGGAATTTGGGCAAGGAGATTTTTTGATTCGTGGCTTGTTAGGAGCGGATCGGCAATCCGGGTATTTGGCCATCGCCGATTTCGTTCAGGAAGGACAAACCATTCAATTTCATGTTCGGGATGCTGATGCAGCCGGAGCGGACTTAAACGGGTTGCTCTCCAAGGAGCGCTTAGCGTCTCCGAATGATCAGCCCAAAGGGGCCTTACTCTTTAGTTGCAACGGCAGGGGGCAGCAGTTTTTTCAAACGCCGCATCATGATGTCGCCGCCGTGCATCAACATATGGGTATGCTTCCCATCGCCGGGTTTTTTGCGGGCGGAGAAATTGGGCCAGTTGGGGGAAAGAATTATTTGCATGGCTATACTGCCAGCATGGCCCTGTTTTATGATGCCGCATCTCATGAATCGTAAGTACCAATTGAATTCAATCAACTAAACATTCGCCACAAAAAAATCATCGGAGAGTCCCTTATGAAGAAAAGGATTGTGTGGTCATCCAAAATTTTTTCATCCTCGAATTTTAAAAGCTGCCTACTATTGGCGTCGTTCGGAATATTTCTACTACCTCTTGCCGGTCATGCCGCTGAAGAAGCGATGGTGAAAACTTCCTCAGGCTTGCAATATGCCGATCTTGTCGTGGGCAAGGGTCGTGAGGCGCATGCGGGGGAAACGGCCACGGTGCATTATACGGGGACGCTCGTTGACGGAACCAAGTTTGATAGTTCAAAAGATCGAAACCAACCTTTTTCCTTCCGACTCGGAGCAGGGCGCGTGATCAAGGGCTGGGATGAAGGTGTGGAAGGCATGAAAATTGGTGGGGCTCGGAAGTTAGTCATTCCCCCTCAATTAGGGTACGGGGCCAGGGGTGCAGGTGCGAGAATTCCCCCGAATGCCACGCTGATTTTTCAAGTAGAACTCCTCGACCTGCGTTGATGAACGAAACACCCCTTGCCCCAATTCATCGAGCGCATCAGGCTAAGTTGGTGGACTTTGCCGGATGGCTTATGCCCATCCAATATACGGGAGTTCTGGATGAATATCATGCCGTTCGTCACGGGGTTGGCCTGTTCGATGTCAGCCACATGGGACGGATCAACGTAGCAGGTGACCAGGCTGAAGCTTTTTTGCAATGGGTCAGCACCAACGATGTCAGACGGCTTGCTGTGGGTCATGCTCAATACAGCATGGTCTGCAAAGAGTCGGGAGGTATCTTAGATGACATTTTCATTTACAAAACCGGCCAAGCCGAATTCCTGGTCTGTGTGAATGCTTCAAACCGGATCAAGATACTTGAATGGTTTCAGGGGCATCAGCAAGCGCAATTTCCACAAGCTGTCATTCGAGATCAATCGAAAGAGCTAGGGCAATTGGCCATCCAAGGGCCCTTATCTCAGGCCTTACTACGGAAGGTGATCGGATCAGCAGTAGACAGGCTGAAGCCTCGCCAGTGCCTCACGATTGAAGCGAATGGGTTATCCGGACTTCTGAGTCGTACAGGGTATACCGGGGAAATTGGCTATGAATGGTACCTTCCGGCAGGAGAAGCTCAGGCGGCTTGGGAACAATTGTTAAAATCTGGGGAAGACGATCAGGTTAAACCGGCGGGGCTTGGCGCAAGGGATCTACTTCGATTGGACGTCGGGTATTTACTCTATGGTAACGATATGGATGAACGGACCACACCCTTAGAAGCTGGAGCCGAATGGGTGGTGGCCTGGAATAAGGACCTGTTTCAGGGCAAACCAGCCCTGCTGAATCAACGAGAACAAGGGCTAACGAGAAGGCTTGTAGGTTTTGAAATGATTGAACGAGGGGTTCCTAGACATGATATGGAAATCCTTAAGGACGGAGCAATGGTTGGAAAAGTCACCAGTGGGAATTTTTCGCCCATTTTACAAAAAGGCATTGGGTTAGGGTGGCTTCCCCCAGCCCTGTGTAACGAAGGGACCTTGTTAGAAATTGATGTTCGTGGGAAACATGTGCCTGCCAAAGTGGTCAAGCTGCCATTCTATAAACGCCAAAAATCTTAAGTCCTGTCCCTGTCTACGACAATACCAATGCAAAAGGACAATCTACTATCGACTATTCGGATGTATTCGGGAAAAGTGTTGACGCTTGACCGGGATACGGTCGCACTGCCAAACGGAAGAACAACTGAATTGGAAATTCTTCGGCATCCTGGCGCATCCGCTGTCGTGCCTCTCAAAGAGGACGGTAGGGTGGTCCTCATTCGCCAGCTCCGGCATGCGGTTGCCGGATTCATCTACGAAATCCCAGCTGGGAAATTAGATCCGCAAGAAGATCCGAAAGATTGTGCTGCGCGTGAATTGGAAGAAGAGGCTGGCTATCGTGCAGGGTCTTTAGAGCTGCTCACGAGTATTTGGACGGCTCCGGGATTTACGGATGAGGTCATCCATATTTTTCAAGGGACTCATCTGAAAGAAGGGAAGCAGAATTTAGATCAGGATGAAGTCTTGGAAATCGTGGAATGGCCGCTTGAAGAGGCAATGGCCAGAATTCAGGACGGTACCATTAGAGACGCCAAAACCATCATCGGCCTCCAAATGGTGCATGACAAGCTTAAGCCATAAGGGCTAGTGTCTGAGAGTACCTGCAAATCATCGGGCTGAAACTGCCAACCTTGCTAAGTGCCATTTCCCTTTCTGCTTCGTCATCCCCGAATGTTTGTGTCGGGGATCTATCCAACTCTTCATGTGAAATGATTGGAGGTAAGGCTTCATACTTTCGCGAGACTTTCAGGAACTTCCTCAACCACACTGGGTAGCGGAATAGACAGTTTATCCCGGTATATACTCGTAAGCTCGACCTGTCCTAAATGAGGTGTTGGACGTTGATGCCGACTTTCACAGCGAAAGCGAGCTTCCAGCCCTAACCGCTTCAAAAGATAATAAGCCAACTCAATTCTGGATACAGTCCGCGTCGCTATAATATGGCGGACTCCTGCCTCTTGGCCCCTGGCCAGCTCCATAACACGGATAGCTAAATTCTCCGCCCACACAACAGAACGGTATTCGTCTTCGACAATGGTGATGGGAAGGTTGTGATTTGTTCGATAGCGCAACCAGTCTAAATGCCCGGTGCGACCATTCGGGGACGGACCGATGGCCAACCCTGTCCGAATGACTAAAGATCGTGGTCTCTCCAAAACCAATTGTTCCGCTTCCACGCGAGTTCTTCCATAGACACTAATCGGGCAGGGTGGGGAATATTCATCGTACGTTCCATCTCCACCAAAGACATGATCTGATGAGACAAACACCAATCGTGTCCGGTCGGGTAAAGCCTTCAACGTTCGTTGAAGATGCCGGATGTTGACCTCATAGG
>JBFJON010000212.1:0-4245 GCA_041617575.1 Nitrospirales bacterium
AGGGGATGTGGGAGCCATTGTTGAATTTGACGCGGTACGATTCCTCCAGACAGATCAGACCCCCATCGTTGGTACCCCAACGATTCCACAGGCTTTGGTCAAAGGAGAAATTGTTCGTCATGCTCGAACGCGATCCATTACGGTTTTCAAAATGAAGCGCCGTAAGGGGTATCGTCGAACCAGGGGACATCGCCAGGGTTTTACCCAAGTTCGGATTACTGAAATTGTGGCCCCATAGAAAATAATTATATTTCAAGCTCTGGAGACGTGACTCATGGCACATAAAAAAGGTGGCGGATCATCCCGAAACGGACGCGACAGCAACCCCCAATATCTTGGGGTGAAAGCCTATGCCGGAGAAGCTGTGACAGGAGGCAGTATTTTGGTCCGCCAACGTGGGACCAAATTTTTTCCGGGAACCAACGTTGGATTGGGAAAGGATTACACGCTCTTCGCCAAAGTCACCGGCATCGTCAAGTATGAAGGAGGCACAGCCCGACGCAAGGTCAGCGTGTATCCCTCCGCGTAATAGTTCCTCACGTTCTTCTTTTCTATTCGAAAAACTCACTTCAGTTTCGCTCTATAAGCCGGGTAAGATAGGATTCGTATGTTCATCGATCATGCACGTATTTTCGTCAAAGCCGGTGATGGGGGCTCCGGACATTGTAGTTTTCGTCGGGAGAAGTTTGTCCCCCGGGGAGGCCCAAACGGCGGCGACGGCGGAAATGGAGGACATGTCATCTTCGCAGCCTCCAACCAGGTGTCCACTCTCCTAGATTTGCGCTACCAACGCCATTACACAGCCCAATCTGGGGAGCGCGGCCAAAAAGCCAACTGCCACGGCGCCAATGGACACAATGTCGTCATCCATGTTCCTGTTGGCACATTGGTCAAGGTCGAAGAGACGGGCGAAACCCTTGTCGATCTTATTACCGATGGACAAACCTTCGTCGTAGCCGAGGGGGGAAAAGGCGGGAAAGGCAATGCACGATTTGCCACTTCCACCAATCGTGCACCACGTGAATTTGAAGAAGGAACTCCTGGAGAAGAACATTGGCTCACGTTAGAATTAAAGCTCCTTGCCGACGTAGGGCTAGTCGGCTTTCCCAACGCCGGTAAATCCACATTAATCTCGACCATTTCTTCCGCGCATCCAGAAATCGCCAGTTATCCCTTTACGACGTTGCGTCCCCACCTCGGAGTCGTTAAATGGGCAGAAGAATCATCATTTGTCGTTGCCGATATTCCCGGCTTAATCGAAGGGGCGCATGAAGGCAAAGGCCTTGGCATTCAATTTCTCAAACATATTCAGCGAACCGCCTTACTGTTATTTCTGATTGATATCACCGAAGGACTGGAACAAGACCCAATCGGCATCTTTGAAACTTTGAGAAACGAATTGAAGGCATTTGACTCAACGCTGCTTGAACGACCGTTTGTCATTGCCGCCACCAAGATCGATTCCCAAGGCGAGGGCCTCCACCTGCAAGCCCTTCAAGCCTATTGCGTCGAACATCAGTATCCTTGCTTTCCTCTTTCGGCCATCACAAGGGAAGGGCTGCCCGCGCTCGTGACCTATTTGGGAAAGGTGGTCCTGGAGAATAAAGCTTCATGCACCAGCAAGTGCTAACCGCCTGCAAACGGGTGGTCGTGAAAATCGGAAGTAGCCTGGTGGCCTCTCCAAAAGGAGGACTCCGCTTAGACCGAATCGGAAGGCTGGCCGAAGAATTCGGGGGCTTGCAAGGCCAAAACCGGCAATTCGTTCTCGTATCGTCCGGCGCTATCGTCGCAGGCATTTCCCATTTAGCGTTAAAATCCTATCCCCAGGAAGTGCCCCTCCAACAAGCGGCAGCGGCAGTCGGACAAAGTCGACTGATGAGAGCCTACGAAATGGCATTTGAAAAGCCTGGATGTAAAATCGCCCAAATTTTGTTAACCCATCAGGACTTGGCAGACCGTCGCCGATTTCTCAATGCCCGGCACACCCTCACCACCTTGCTTCAGCTTGGAGTCATTCCTATTATCAATGAAAATGACACCGTCGCTACCGAAGAAATACGGTTCGGGGATAATGACGCTCTGGCCGGACAAATTGCCCATCTCGTCGACGCCGATCTACTGGTGATCTTGTCCGATGTCAACGGGCTTTATGAGGAAGACCCTCATCTCAATCCTTCCGCCAAACTCATTCCCCTGGTCCCAACCATTACCAAACAGATTGAAAACCTGGCGGGGGCCTCCAGGACCCAAGCCAGTCGCGGAGGAATGGTGACGAAAATTCGAGCCGCTAAACAGGCCGGACAATTCGGCGTACCCACGCTTTTGTTAAATGGTGAAACACCAAATGCCTTAGGCAAGGCCTTGGAAGGGAATTCCAGTGGGACCTTTTTCGCGTCCAATCAATCTTCCCTCACCCACCGCAAACAGTGGATTGCCTTTACGCTAAGACCCAAGGGAGAGATTACGCTAGATGAAGGGGCCGTGGCGGCACTCGTTATTAGAGGAAAAAGTTTATTAGCGTCAGGCATTTTGAGCGTCACGGGCACATTCCTGCCCGGTGACCCTGTCAGCTGTACCACCGAGGAAGGTATTGTCTTCGCGCAAGGACTCAGCAACTATTCGGCTGAAAGCCTTCAACGCATCAAAGGCAAACAGACGTCAGAAATTCAGCAGCTCTTGGGAGCCCTGGAATATGAAGAAGTCATTCATCGAGATAACCTCGCCTTAACCCCTTAAAATTTATGAAGAGAGAGAAGTGGGAGGAAGCAGTGAAGAGTCAGGAGTGTTGCGTAAGGAACACCAAGCGAGAAACACGAGAGAAGAAAAGTCTAAAGTTCCTACCCACGCCTTTACCTTTTTCTGCACTCCTTGCTCCTTACTTCATTAATTGTTTCACTGGCTTGAAAAACGTCGTTGGCGAACTTGTTCACACCACCTAAGAAAGTTCGAGGCTGATGTACATTGGCCTTTTCGGCGGCACCTTTAATCCCATCCACAACGGGCACCTGCATATCGCCAACCATGTCTACCAGACACTACAGCTTGACCAGATCATCTTCATTCCCACAGGTGATCCCCCCCACAAACTCGCTACATCCCTTGCTCCCTCCCACCACCGTTTGCAAATGGTGAAGCTGGCAACAGAACCGTTTGAGCCATTTGTGGTCGATGATCGAGAAGCGCTGTTGCCCACCATGTCATACAGTGTCGACACCATTACGCATCTCAAAAATACATTCCCTCGTGGGACGGAGTTGGGCTTTATCATCGGGCTGGATGCCTTTTTGGAACTTCCCAGTTGGAAACAGGCACCCCATTTGCTTGAGCTGTGTCATTTTATTGTCTGTTCCAGACCTGGAGTCACCTTCACACAACTGCAGTCGTTCCCACTTTTACCCCCTACTTCACTTTCCAGCCTCCAAAGCCTGGATAAACACAATGCGACCCGTCTGGATATTGCCCTTCCTTCAGGGAAGACGGTTACCTTCTTGTCGGTCCCCCCTTGCGAAATCTCGGCCTCGCTCATTCGCGAGCATGTCGCCCTAAAACGTCCAATAGGGGCTTGGTTGCCGCCTACTGTGGAGTCCTATATAATTCAACACCAACTATATCAATGACCCGTACAACCCCACCAAGACTTTCACTTTTTCACGAACAAGCTATCTTCATCGCGCAGGCGGCCAAAGATAAAAAGGCCGAAGACGTGTTGGTATTGGAAGTCGGAGATCTCACCTCCCTTGCGGACTTTTTCATTTTCGCCTCGGGTGAATCAGAACGTCAGGTTCGCGGACTCGCGTCGTTTATTGAAAAAATGATGGCCACGCGATATCAAACCAATCCGGTCGTTGAGGGTAAAGAAACCGCGAATTGGATTTTGTTAGATTATGGGGACATCGTCGTCCATATTTTTCGATCGGATATTCGGCAATTTTACGCCTTAGAAAAAATGTGGGCCGATGCCCCTCAGCTACCTATTCCAGAATCTGAACAACAGCATTCACCACCTCGCCAACTTGCAAGCGGGTAAAATGATGCCTCAAAGAGGAGAAGCCCTATGACGTGCTACCAAGACTTAGCTGACCGAGTGCTCGGCGGCACATCTCCAACACGAGAAGAAGCCCTTCATATCTTGGCCACACCCCAGGAAAACCTTCTTGATCTGGTCAATGCCGCCTATAGGATTCGCTCACGACATTTTGGCAACACTGTCCGCTTGCAGATGCTTCTAAATGCCAAAAGCGGGGC
>JBFJON010000213.1:0-4240 GCA_041617575.1 Nitrospirales bacterium
AATATTCAACCGTCCCAGTAGTCAAGGAAGCATAAATTCCAGTACAGTGTCTTATCCTAAAATGAGGCTGTAGTCTGCAACATTCAGATTGTCTATCTGCTGTTGATTCGGATTCGGCTTTTTGTCGATTTTCTCTACCTGGCGGCTTTTCCCTGTGAGTATTTCCCTTTCCACACGCAAGTATGATGTGATTGTTGTGGGCATGGGGCCAGCTGGGGCGTCTGTTTCTTATGAGCTGAGTAGACGAGGGATATCCGTTCTGGCTTTTGATAAACAGGTGCATCCTCGCTACAAGGTGTGTGGGGGCGGGCTCTCCGCTCGAATTGCGAGGATTTTGCCTTCAGATTTTCCTAGTGTTGTGGAAGAAGCCGTTCATAGAGTTCAATTTACTTACGGGGATCAAGAATTTTTTCTGATTGAATCACCGGAGCCCATTGCCTATATGGTGATGCGGCAGCATTTTGATCAATGGTTGGTAAAGAAAGCCCGAGAAGTTGGGACAGAGATTCGAGAAGGGGAGACGGTGGTTGATATTCGAGATGGGGAAGGAGGCGTCGAGGTCTTCACAAAGCAGGGACGTTATCGCAGTTCTGTCGTCATTGGAGCCGATGGGGTGATGGGTGTGGTGGCGCAACAATGTTTCCCAGGACGATCGCTGCGAAGTATTCCGGCTTTAGAAAGTGAAGTGCAAGGAGGACCCTTGCATGCGTTTCAAGAGATTCCGACGGCCCTAATCAGTTTGCAAGCTGCCAAAAAGGGTTATGGCTGGATCTTTCCGAAGCAACAGGGCCTTTCGTTAGGCGTCGGTGAATTTGTAAAGGGAACAAAGCGCCCGAAGCAAAGTTTTCGTGATTTTATTGGCCATGAGCCAACCTTAGCTGGGCTGAAGATTCCTGCGCCTTTGGGGCATCTACTTCCGATTGCCCATGCTTCCCGAAACGGGCATTCGTGGCTCGGGCGTTTAGTGCGTGGACGAGCCATGTTGGTGGGGGATGCGGGACATTTAGTTGACCCGTTATTGGGGGAAGGTATTTATTATGCCGTCCGCTCTGGGCAATTAGCGGCGAAGAGCGTAACCGCTATGCTAGGCAACTCAGCTATCCATCACTTGAGCGAATATGAAATGTTGGTAGCAGCGGAGTTTGGTCCTGAATTTCGAGTCGCGGGTAGATTAGGAAAAATTATTTATGGACTGCCGCGGTCGATTCATCGTTGGGCTGGCCTCCGGTTTCCAGATGCCTATCAACGGTTACTCCATCGATATTGTCAAATGTTACAAGGGAAGGAAACGTACCAAAGCCTTAAGAATCGAATCCTTCAACGACTGCACTGGCCATTTGCACAGAGGTCCGGTGCATAAAATGAGAGGGAAACAGTAAGAATCGAATGTGTCTGGAGAAGAAGGTGCGCTAGGCCTCGTGAGGCGCGTAGGCGTTCAAGCCATCAATGAGGGCATGAATGCCGTAACCCCAAGTTCCACGCACCGTATCATGCTCTTGCCCGGAGGCGATCATCATGACCGTGAGGCTCCACCCCTGAATGTGATGGTGATGAAATTGCGTGGGTTGAATTTCTAAGATGATTTCTAGATCGAGCGTATGGTCAAGAATCGTGCTGACGTCTTGGAGTACGACATCCATTTGGTGCTGGAGATAGAGGATGAGGTCAGACAAGAAGTCTTTGGTGTTGTGAGAAATCTCTGCAAAGCAGAGACTTACGAAAGAAACGAGAATGACTGGTCGATGGGAATCGGGTCCATTGGCATAACTTTGATCGGCCGCAAGGGTCATAAAGGGTGACTGAGCCGTATTGATTTGTGTTAAAAGTTCCTGTGTTTCCGGCCATCCGATACAGGGTGGCAGAACAGGGATCATCTGTGGGTCATTTTTTAAATCAATGAAGCGAGCTTCCAGCGAGCCATAGGTGATGTCCGGGCCAAAAGGAACATGAAAATATGTGGAGCTTTCGGAAAGCAGAATACCCATGATGTTTACCCATTTTTCATAAAGGCGTTGGTTTTATTGTACTGGAGGGGTGGCCAGAAAAGATAAGGGGAAAGAAAAAGTTGTCCGCCTCCCTTAAGGGGGTGGCGCCAGGGGCTGAGTTTACCATGTCTGCGCTAATTTATTCACAAAAAATCCAAAAGTCGTTCGGGGCCAAACGGTTATTCCACGGAATCACTTTCGGTATTTTTGAAAGTGACCGGGTCGGGATTATTGGCCCCAATGGGTCAGGAAAATCCACGTTTTTAAAAATTTTGGCGGGTTTAGAGACCCCAGATGAAGGGACAGTCACCCGACGCCAACATTTACGAGTAGCCTATGTTCCTCAGGATACTCAATTTTTAACAGACATGACGGTTGGGGAAATTTTACATGAATCGGCCCTTCGGTCTGGGTTGCCCCAAGGAGAGGGGGAAATCCGTGTCTATGAGGTCTTGGGAAGAGTGGGCTTCCCCGATGGGTCTCAGCGGGTTGATGTTCTATCCGGTGGGTGGAAAAAACGCCTGGCGATTGCCTATGCCATGGTTCAAGATCCCGATGTGATGTTACTTGATGAACCCACAAATCATATGGATGTGGAGGGACTGCGATGGTTAGCGCAATTAATGGTGCAGGCCCCTTGGGCGTGGGTACTCGTGAGCCATGATCGATGGTTCTTAGAGCAAACCACGACCAAAATGGCGGAATTACATAGCCGGTATACAGATGGCATATTGGCATTCCCTGGGAGTTACTCGAATTTTCTTGAAAAACGGAATGCGTTTCAGGAGACCCAGGAACAACAGGTTCAAGCCTTAGCGGGTAAGGTACGACGTGAGGAGGCCTGGCTTCGGCGAGGACCGAAGGCCCGAGCCACGAAAGCGAAGTATCGGGTGGGGACTGCCAAGGCTCTGCAAGTGGAATTAGCAGAAACCACGACGCGTTTACGTCCACAAGACGTATCCATTGATTTCGTGGGATCTGGACGAAAAACCAAACAATTGATTGAAGTGACAGGTCTTCGTAAAGCCTTTAGTTCTCGCACGATCATTCACGATTTGGAGATGATGGTCTCTCCAGGCAAAGCGGTCGGAAT
The DNA here is from genome assembly GCA_041617575.1 of Nitrospirales bacterium. Lineage (GTDB taxonomy): Bacteria > Nitrospirota > Nitrospiria > Nitrospirales > UBA8639 > Nitrospira_E. The sequence continues at coordinate 3,079 of JBFJON010000213.1, forward strand.
AGTCGGTCACAATGGCTCAGGAAAATCCACGCTTCTGAAGCTCTTAGCCAAAGAATTAGACCCTGATCAAGGAACCGTCAAGTATGCGGATACTTTACAGATGGTCTATTTTGATCAGAACCGTGCTCAATTAGATCCCAAGATGACCTTGCGACGAACGTTGTCAGATACAGGAGATTTCGTTACGTGTCGAGGCCAGACCATGCATTTAGCAGGATGGGCCAAACGCTTTGGCTTTCAGCCAGAGCAACTGGAGCTTCCCGTGGGATTGTTATCAGGCGGGGAACAGGCACGAGCGGCGATGGCTCGGCTCATGTTGCAGCCAGCAGATGTCCTTATCGTGGATGAACCGACCAACGATCTGGATATTCCAACCAGAGAAACCTTAGAGGAAAACTTTAAGGATTTTCCGGGTGCCTTGATCTTGGTGACGCATGATCGTTATATGCTAGAAGAGGTGTGCACGGAGTTTGTGGGGTTGGATGGCAATGGCGCTTATGGGCACTTTGCGGCCTATGAACAATGGGAATCGTGGCTCAATCGTCAACTGCAGGGAGGCAATCAAGAGCCCAATTCGTCACCGACACGAAAGGGAGTGTTGCGAGGGGTCAAACCGAAAAAACTCTCGTATAAAGAACAACAAGAATATGATCAAATTGAGGCGCAAATCCTCCAAGCTGAGACGATACGCGATACGTGTCGTGTAAAGGTTGAAGATCCAACGGTTGTCATCGACCACCTTCGTCTTCAAGAAGCCTATGAAGTTCTGAAAGAAGCAGAACAGAACGTCGCGAAGCTCTATGCCAGGTGGGCCGAACTGGAGGCTAAACGACAAGCATGCTTAGTAGGGTGATTGTCTGCACCGTCGTATTGCGATTACGTTGGGAGTGAACGTGAGCACGGTTTTGATGTTGCAATATGATATAATAAAAGATAGGGATTTTGTGTAGGTACGAACACTTCAGGCTACTGTCCAGAGCATAGAGGTCGAAAAGAATTTCTCAACGTCAAGTGAACGAACCTTTCGAATAACGGACGAAAGGGGGAGAGGAAATTCATGAAGAATATTCTTTTATTGAAGATCGTCTTTCTGGTGTTGATGCTCCTTGTCGTTGTTCCAGCCTGGGCAAATTTTCTTGCTGGTGAAGATGCCTACTTGCGG
>JBFJON010000214.1:0-4228 GCA_041617575.1 Nitrospirales bacterium
ATCAGTGCTGGTGATACTGCCTGGGTTCTAACCTCGTCGGCTCTTGTTCTGGCGATGATTGTTCCAGGCCTGGCCCTGTTTTACGGGGGAATGGTCCGCAGTAAAAACGTGCTCAGTACGATGATGCACAGTTTTATTGCGATTTGTCTCGTGAGTGTGGTGTGGGTGTTTTGGGGGTATAGCCTGGCGTTCGGACCAGATGTTGGTGGAATGGTTGGAAGCCTGGACTTGGCGGGATTGGCTGGAGTCGGTCCCGAACCATCAGAAGGCTCGACAATTCCGCATGTAGCATTCATGGTCTTTCAGTTGATGTTTGCAGGCATTACGGTGGCCTTAATTAGCGGGGCCATCGCTGAACGTATGAAATTTTCTGCGTTTTTTTTGTTTGTCGTTCTATGGGTCACGTGTATTTATGCACCCTTGGCGCATTGGGTATGGGGTGGAGGCTGGCTCGCCGGTCTCGGAGATTTAGATTTTGCCGGCGGTACAGTCGTGCATGTCAGTTCCGGTGTCGCGGCGTTAACCTGTGCGCTCGTGTTGGGAAAACGGCATGGATATGGGACGGATAATATGAGTCCCCACAACCTTCCATTTACGGTCATTGGTGCGGGGTTATTGTGGGTGGGATGGTTCGGGTTTAATGCCGGTAGTGCCTTAGCGGCCGATGGTATTGCAGCGAGTGCCTTTGTTGCGACACAGGTAGCTGCGGCAGCCGGTGCCTTAGCCTGGCTATGCGTGGAGTGGGGGTATCGAGGGAAACCAACGATGCTCGGGGCGGCCAGTGGCGCGGTGGCCGGGTTGGTCGCCATTACGCCTGCTGCCGGATTTGTCGGGCCTGTTTCGGCCATTTTGATTGGGTTAGGCGGTGGGGTCGTGTGTTATCTTGGAGTCTTTTTGAAAAACAAGATGGGCTATGACGATGCCTTGGATGTGCTTGGCATTCATGGCATCGGGGGAACGTGGGGCGCACTGGCCACAGGTTTATTCGCAAGTGTTGGTGGAGGCACCGGACTCTTTTTTGGTAATCCGGGACAAATCGTCATTCAAGCCATTGGCGTGGGGGCCACATGGGTCTTTGCCGGTGTGGGAACATTCGTGATCCTAAAAATTGTGGAAGGTGTGGTTGGATTGCGGGTCAGTAAAGAAGAAGAAGTCCTCGGGTTAGATCTCACAGAGCATAGCGAACGCGCCTATGGCTAATGTTAAAAAACTTTTTCATCGCCGGCGCTACCTAAAGTGAGTGATTGATCGTTCATAGTCACTATGTCAGACGGGTTAACATGTTTCCAGAGCTTTTACATCCAATGGAGGGACCATCCCTATGAAACTTATTCAAGCCATTATCAAGCCATTTAAACTTGATGAGGTGAAAGAAGCACTCATTGAATTGGGTATTCATGGTATGACGGTAACCGAGGTCAAAGGGTTTGGCCGCCAAAAAGGTCATAAGGAGACCTATCGTGGGACGGAATACCAGATTGAGTTCGTACCAAAAATTAAATTGGACATAGCAGTCGAGGACAAACGTGTGACCGAAGCATTGGAAGCCATCACGCGAGCGGCCAAAACTGGAAGTATTGGGGATGGAAAGATTTTTGTGACAGAGTTGCAGAGCGTGATTCGTATTCGGACAGGGGAGTCGGGAGAAGGGGCGGTTTAATTTTTTTATTCATGAGATTTTTCAAATGTGATTGCTTGAAGGAGACATTATGAAGATATCCAACTCGCTCATTAAGCTGGGCCTACTTATCGCAGTAATGGTCGGAATGGGAGAGTGGTCTGTTGCGTTAGCTGAGGAAGGGACGGTGCCGACAATTGATACAGGTGATACGGCCTGGATTATGGTTTCCTCTGCATTTGTGTTGTGTATGATGCTTCCGGGATTGGCTTTATTCTATGGTGGATTAGTACGCAGTAAAAATGCGTTAGGAACGATTATGCACACGGCGGTCATCCTGTGTTTGATCACTCTGGTTTGGGTCATCTGTGGGTATAGCTTGGCCTTTGGTCCGGATATTGGCGGAGTAATTGGGAGCTTGGAGTGGGTCGGGTTACAAGGCGTGGGTTCAGAGCCAAGTCCAGATTATGCGTCAACGATTCCTCATCAAGTATTCATGGTATTTCAGCTCATGTTTGCCGCCATTACTGTCGCACTCATAACTGGCAGCTTTGCCGAACGGATGAAATTTAAAGCTTTACTTCTATTTTCAGTGTTGTGGTCATTATGTATTTATTCTCCCCTGGCCCATTGGGTGTGGGGTGGGGGATGGCTCTCGCAATTAGGGGTCTTGGATTTTGCCGGAGGAGCGGTGGTGCACATTAGTTCTGGGTTTGGAGCATTGGTCTGCGCGATGGTGTTAGGCAAGCGCAAGGGGTTTGGCACAGAGCCCATGCCCCCTCATAATTTGCCGATGACCCTTCTGGGAACGGGACTCTTATGGTTTGGATGGTTTGGATTTAATGCGGGCAGCGCCTTAGGGGCCAACGGAGGTGCAGGGGTGGCGTTTATTGCGACCCATATTGCAGCATCAGCTGGTGGGTTGAGTTGGATGGTGGCTGAATGGGTGCATCGAGGAAAACCCACGGTTTTAGGAATAGCCAGTGGTATTATTTCGGGCTTAGCGACGATTACACCTGCGGCCGGGTTTGTTGGGCCCCTTTCTGCCATGATTATTGGCGCAATGGCAGGAACGCTGTGTTATGTGGCGGTGGTGTGGAAAATGAAGTTAGGCTATGACGACTCATTGGACGTGGTGGGGATTCATGGAGTCGGAGGCTGCATTGGAATAGTGAGCACCGGTCTCTTTGCATCTATTGGTGCGACCGGTTTGTTTTTTGGAAATGCCGGGCTGTTCGGTATACAAGTCTTTCTGGCTTTGGTAACCTTGGCGTTTTCCGCAATAGGGACCTATATTATTTTGAAAATTGTCGATTGGACCGTCGGGCTTCGTATATCAGCCCAAGATGAAGAAATGGGCTTGGATCTCAGCCAACATAATGAACGGGCGTATTCTTAATCAAGATGAAACGTGTCCGTATTAATAGAGACGCGAACAAAGGTTTGGTTTTTTATAAACGACTGTTTCAAGAAGAAGGAGGTACCTGAATGACCCCGAAAGAAGTGTTGGATTTTGCCAAGAAGAATAAGGTCGAAATGGTCGACCTGAAGTTTGTGGATTTGGTCGGGGCATGGCAGCATTTTACCATTCCCACTTCAGAGTTATCCTTGGAATTATTTAAAGAAGGTTCCGGCTTTGATGGATCATCTATTCGTGGATGGAAGATGATTCAAAACAGCGATATGTTGGTTGTGCCCGATCCCAATACCGCTATTATGGATCCATTTACCGAGATTCCGACTTTAAGCATGATTGCGGATGTGGAAGATCCCATAACCCGCACGGTCTATGAGCGGGACCCCCGTGGCGTAGCCCTTCGGGCCGAACAGTATCTCAAGAGTACCAAGATTGGGGATACCTCCTACTGGGGACCGGAGGCGGAGTTCTTTATTTTTGATCACGTGAGTTTCGACCAAAACAGTCACTCCGGCTATTACTTTGTGGATTCCGAAGAAGGCATTTGGAATTCAGGGAAAGATGGTGAAAACTTGGGGTCTCGCCCTCGGCATAAGGAAGGGTATTTCCCTGTGGCGCCTGTGGATTCACAACAAGACATTCGATCAGAAATGTGCCGGGAAATGGTACGGGCGGGCATTCGAGTTGAAAAACATCACCATGAAGTGGCCACGGCCGGTCAGGCAGAAATCGACCTCCGCTTTGATACGCTCGTGAAAATGGCCGATCAAATGATGATGTATAAATACGTTGTTCGCAATGTGGCTCGCCGTCATGGAAAAACCGTCACGTTTATGCCAAAGCCGGTCTTTGCCGACAATGGAACGGGCATGCACACCCATCAAAGTATTTGGAAAGATGGCAAGCCCAACTTCGCTGGCAAAGACTATGCGGGTGTGTCACAACAATGTCTGTATTATATTGGCGGGATCTTGAAGCATGGACCGGCCTTGGCGGCCCTAACTAATCCCACGACCAATTCCTATAAGCGCTTGGTGCCGGGCTTCGAAGCTCCGGTGTTGTTAGCCTATTCCAGTCGTAATCGGTCGGCAGGGATTCGGATCCCGATGTATTCGCCTAGCCCCAAAGCTAAGCGGATCGAAGTCCGGTTCCCTGATCCTTCCTGCAATATGTACCTGGCCTTCAGCGCCATG
>JBFJON010000215.1:0-4192 GCA_041617575.1 Nitrospirales bacterium
GCAATCATCACGATCGCTAACCATACCGCTACCTGCTGAACTTGCACGAGAAGAATAAGCCCAGAAGCCACGAGCAGTTTGTCCGCAACAGGATCAAGTATTTTACCAAGATTTGTGATTTGCCCGCTTCGACGTGCTAAATAGCCATCCAAAAAATCCGTAAACGCTGCAGCGGCAAAGACCAGTCCAGCCCAAAATGCCCGTTCGGGGGTGGATTCTAAATACAACCAGACAAAAACCGGAATTAACAAAATCCGCAGCAGTGTAATTGAGTTAGGAAGGTTGAGCCTTGATTCCCCACCCTGCAAGGTGGTACATGCGGTTTTAGGTTTTAGGGTTTCTGATGGATTCATCTTGTCTTTTAGAACTTAATGTAAAACATTATATTAATTGAAGAAAATTTCCCTTGCCTGAAACCTGCCAAATGGCTTGAAGTTGGACGAGTAGCCCCTGCAATTCTTTCAACGGTACCATATTCGGCCCATCGGATAAGGCTTCCTCAGGTTGAGGATGGACTTCCATAAAAAACCCATCACACCCGACTGCGGCTGCGGCCCTTGCTAATGGGGCCACAAATTCCCGTTGGCCCGACGAACAGGATCCTCCCCCACCAGGCAACTGCACGCTATGAGTCGCATCAAAAATCACTGGATAGCCCAGGGCCCGCATGACAGGCAAGGAACGCATATCCACAACAAGATTTTGATAGCCAAAGCTTGAACCACGTTCGGTTAAGCAAATATTCTTGGTTCCGGCCTCTTCAAGTTTTTTTACCACATTACTCATATCCCACGGTGATAAAAATTGCCCTTTTTTTACATTGACCACGCGCCCAGATTTGGCTGCCGCACACAGCAAGTCTGTCTGCCGGCAAAGAAAGGCTGGGATCTGCAAGATATCAACGACTTCGGCAACTTGAGTAACATCTTGAACTTCGTGAATGTCGGTGAGAATGGGAACACCGACTTCTTCTTTGACCTTTTTAAGAATTTTTAATCCAGTGGAAAGTCCCAAGCCTCGAAAGGAAGAGATCGAGGTCCGGTTGGCTTTATCATATGACGCCTTGAAGATGTAGGGAATATGTAATTCTTGCGCAATCTTGGCAATCCCTGTCGCGGTCGTCAGAACAATCGTTTCACTCTCAATGACACAGGGACCCGCAATCAAAATGTGCGGAGAATCCCCACCCACCGCAAATGGGCCAATATGTACTTCAGTTGGCGGAGTCATAAGTAATCGGGCTTGCTATGTACCGAATTTTCGTTGCAGTGCAGCCCCAATGAAGGCTGTAAACAGTGGATGTGGCGAACACAGCCGGGAATGAAATTCGGGATGAAATTGTGTACCGACAAACCATGGGTGCCCTTGTAATTCAATAATTTCCACAAGTATACCATCAGGAGACGTCCCGCTAATGTCTAAGCCTTTTGAGGTTAACGCCTCGCGGTAATCATTATTAAATTCATACCGGTGGCGATGCCGTTCCTGGATGTCAGATTGTTTGTAGGCGGCAGACGCCAATGTTTCAGGTACCAGCTTGCAGGGGAAGGCACCCAATCGCATAGTCCCGCCTTTGTCCTGAATAGATCGTTGCTCGGGCAGTAAATCAATAACGGCGTGAGGCGTCTCTGCGTTGAATTCCGCACTATTAGCTTTTTCTAGTCCGGCAAGGTGGCGCGCTATCTCAATGACGGCGCATTGCATCCCAAGACAAATCCCTAAAAATGGGATATTTTTTTCTCGTACATAACGGATCGTTTCAACTTTCCCCTCGATTCCACGAATGCCGAATCCTCCAGGAATAAGGACGCCATCCACATCGGCTAAGAGGCGTTCCGGACCATTTTTTTCAATTTCTCCGGATTCAACCCACTGAATCTTGATGCTCGTTTCGTCCCGTAAACCACCATGGACTAGGGCCTCGGATAAACTTTTGTAGGATTCGCGAGATTGGACATATTTGCCAACCAAGGCAATCGTGACCTCGTGTCGGGGTCGCTTTATTTTCTGGACTAATTCATCCCAATCTCGAAGATTCGGTGGGCGGGTTTCTAATCGCAGTAAACGAACAATCAGTTCATCCAGGCCTTCTTTTCGTAAGAGAATCGGCACTTCATAAATAGACTTCACATCCTTCGCCGTAATGACGGAGTCTTTGTCGACGTTACAAAACAACGCCATTTTGTCTTTCACGTTCGGTGGCAGATACCGGTCAGTTCGACAGAGGAGAATATGGGGTTGAATCCCAATTTCTCGTAATTTATTGACGGAATGCTGTGTCGGTTTAGTTTTGAGTTCCCCTGCCGTGGGAATGTAGGGCACGAGGGTCAGATGAATATAGAGAACATTTTCCCGACCGACGTCATAGGGCATTTGCCGAATCGCCTCTAAAAACGGGAGGCCTTCGATGTCACCGACCGTGCCACCAATTTCTACGATCACCACATCGACATCATGGGCGACATTCATAATACTTTCCTTGATGGTATCCGTAATATGGGGAACCACTTGCACTGTCGCTCCGAGATATTCTCCTTTTCTTTCTTTTTGAATGACCGATTCATAAATCCGTCCTGTCGTACAATTATTTTCACGACTTAATTGAACCGTCGTAAAGCGTTCGTAATGCCCTAGATCCAAGTCGGTTTCAGCACCATCATCGGTGACATAGACTTCCCCGTGTTGATAGGGATTCATGGTGCCGGGATCCACGTTGATATACGGGTCTAGTTTCAAGAATGTAATGGTCATCCCCCGGCTTTCCAATAGGTGACCAATGGCCGCAGATGACAGCCCTTTCCCCAGAGATGAAACGACCCCACCTGTAATAAAAATAAATTTGCTCATAGTTCAGACAACGGATGGTATTTGTAAAAAAGAACGTGGACTACCCAAGACTTCACCATATTGTTCTGTCTCTTTTCAACCCTCTCAAACATACCGAATTTGGCTCTTGTGACACTCCCCTATTTGGCTAACAGAAAGGATTCTGCCATGACTAGATCTTCAGGAGTATCGATGCGAAGGGATTCATGCGCTGTCTCCCACACCATAATGGGCATTCCATATTCTAATGCGCGAAGTTGCTCTAATTTTTCGGCTTCTTCAAGAAACCCAGTGGGAAGTTTGCTAAATTGTTGTAAGGCAACCTTTTGAAAAATATAGACTCCCAAATGCATCCAGGCAGCCTCACTGGTTCTGGCGGGAATTCCATCCCGCCAACATGGCACCGCACTGCGTGAAAAATATAACGCGCGTCCCTTATGGTCCGTGACGACTTTCACATACGAGGGATTCTCTCTCTCTTCTCCCTGCTGGAGCTTTCTCTTTAATGTGCCGATGCCGGCATCTGATTTAAAAAATGGTTGAATAAGATCGCTCAGTAAACCGGGGTGAAGAAGAACTTCATCGGCCTGTAAATTCACGACCACATCGTGGGTCAGCCGTGAAGCCGCTTTCGCCACTCGGTCGGTTCCCGTTCGACACGGTTCGGTGACAAGACAAACTTCCCCCCCAAAGTCTCTCACGGTTTGTAAAATGACATCGTGATCCGTCACCACAATGATTTGGCCCACTTGGGCTACCTGCTGGGCAGCTTCATAGACATGTTGAATCAATGGTTTCCCCGCTAACTGCGCGAGAGGTTTTCCGGGAAACCGGGATGAACCATGTCGGGCCGGAATACACACACTCACCATGGATTCAAGAGATGTCATGCATCAACCCCTTTTCCAGCTGAGATCGTGTGACAGTCGCGGTCCCAACCATTCCTACCACAATACCTGCGGCTTGATTGGCTAACACCGCAGCATCCGCGATTGAAGCCTTTGCACTTAAGGCTAAAGCCAACGTGCTGATAACGGTATCGCCGGCTCCCGTGACATCATAAACTTGTCGCGCGACTGCTGGAATAGTCCAAGAACGCCCATTGTGTTCAAAAATACTCATTCCTGCTTCTCCCCTTGTAACAACCACGGCCTGGCACTCCAGTCGTGTTAGGAGAGAGCTGCCGATCTGTTCAATTGCGATATCTTGTGTAGGCAGAAATCCTGCCGCTTGCTTGGCTTCCAGGTGATTGGGCGTAATGACGGTCACCCCACTATAGTAAGGCATGTGTTCAACTTTTGGGTCAACAATAATTGGCACTTTATATTCCTTGGCCAGTTTTTTAATATGATGCATGAGTTCTTCC
>JBFJON010000216.1:0-4183 GCA_041617575.1 Nitrospirales bacterium
GTCTGGCCAAGGGTAGTTAATGGAGAAGAAACGGAAAACTAGCCAAGATCAACCATGCGTACCGACAGAATATCCTTCTCCTGCTTCAGGAGATCTAATACCGTAGGAGAAAGGGGGCTGTCGAGCCCAATAATCAGCAAGGCCGATTCTCCTCGCTCGACACGTGAGCATTGCATCCTGGCAATATTTATTTCATGTTTGCCCAAGATTTGCCCCACCATGCCAATAACACCTGGACGATCCACGTTATCAATCAAGATCATCTGCCCCTCTGAGACCACCTCGACTTGGAATTGATTAATTTCCACAATACGCGGTTCTTGGTGATGAAAGAGCGTGCCTGCCAGGGCATAGGTCTGCTGACCGGCTTCGACCTTGAGCCGAATCAAACTCGTAAAATCACCGGCATCGCTGCTTTTGACTTCTTTCACTTCGATACCACGATCTTTCGCTACGATCGGGGCATTGACGAAATTAATGACATCTTCCAAAATGGGAGAAAGTAATCCCTTCAAAATCGCCACCGTAATAGGCGCTACCCCGAGTTGCGAAACCTCACCAACATATTCGACCGTGACGGATTTGAGTCCCCCATCCAACATTTGGGCTTGAAAACGTCCCATCCGTTCAGCCAACAGTAAATAAGGCTGAAGCTGCGGCAAAACTTCCGGGGGGACCGAGGGCACATTCACCGCACCTCGCGCTATACCGCGCTTGAAATAGTCGACGAATTGTTCTGCAATCCCAATGGCCACATTCTCTTGGGCCTCCTCGGTGGAAGCACCAATATGAGGGGTACAGGTAAAATTATCCAGACTCAGAAGTGGATGCGTGGGATCAATCGGCTCTTTTTCAAACACATCAAAGGCCGCCGCAGCCACTTTCCCAGATTGCAGAGCCTCACATAAATCCTGTTCGTTAATAATGCCGCCACGTGCACAATTCACCATCATGACGCCATCTTTCATCTTAGCCATCGTCTCGGTGTTGATGATCCCTCGGGTTTCATTCGTCAGGGGGGTGTGAACGGATATCACATCCGCGCGATGAAATAATTCTTTAAGCTCCACCACCTCAATGCCCATTTGTATCGCTCGATCAACAGCCAAATAGGGATCATAGCCAATGACATGCATCGACCATCCCTGAGCTAGCTTGGCGACATATGATCCAATTTGCCCCAATCCTACTAAGCCCAAAGTCTTGTTATAAAGTTCGCTCCCCATAAACTTGTTTTTTTCCCACTTGCCGTCCTTCATGGATTTGGTGGCTTGAGGAATTTTGCGACTCATGGCCGCGATCATCGACATGGTGTGTTCCGCCGTCGTGATCGTATTGCCTCCCGGCGTGTTCATGACCACAATGCCTCGACGAGTAGCGGCCTCGGTGTCGACATTATCTAAGCCTGTCCCGGCACGGCCCACAATACGAAGGCGCCCCCCTGCTTCAATCACCTCTTTCGTGACCTTGGTGGCCGACCGCACGATTAACGCATCATAATTGCCGATTTCCTGCAACAACTCTTCCTTAGTCAATTTGGTTTTTACCTCGACGGAAAATCCTGCACGCTCTAAAACTTCAACTCCTTTAGAGGAAAGGCTGTCACTGACCAAAATATTCATAGGTCACTCCGTTGAGTAGAAAACCAAGGCTTGTTTGAATGTTATTCCTTGATTAGGCTTTGCGTTTTTCGAAATCGGCCATATACGCGATCAATGCATCCACACCAGCTTCTGGCATAGCATTATAAATACTGGCACGCATGCCCCCAACTGAACGATGCCCTTCCAACGTCGTTAACCCTGCAGCCGTTGCACCAGCCAAAAAATCCTTATCTAGCTCTGCCTTGGCCAGGATAAAAGGAACGTTCATCCATGAGCGGGAAGCTTTTTCAACAGGATTGCTATAAAAATTAGATCCATCAATAGCCGCATAGAGCTTATTCGCTTTGCGTTCATTAACCTTGGCCATGGCCGATAGCCCCCCTTGTGCTTTCAACCATTTGAAGACCAAACCAGACAGGTAGATCCCATAGGTTGGGGGAGTGTTCAACATCGAATCAGCTTCAGCTTGCTTGGCATAATCATACACACTGGGCGTAATGGGCAGGACGTCGCCAATGAGATCGTCCCGAACAATCACTAAGGTAACCCCAGCTGGGCCGATATTTTTCTGGGCTCCGGCATAAATCAGACCAAACCGCCTGATTTCAATAGGACGTGATAGGATCGTTGAAGAATAATCAGCGACTAAGGGCACCTCACCCGTATCTGGCACCCAGTGAAATTCCACACCCCCAATAGTCTCATTGGGGGTATAGTGCACATACGCAGCGTCTTTGTTTAACGACCATCTCGCGAATGAAGGAATATTCGTGAATTTTTCATCTTCAGAAGAGGCGGCCAGATTAACGGTGCAATATTTTTTGGCATCGCTAATGGCTTTTTTGCCCCATGCCCCAGTCAAAATGTAATCGGCAGTCGTTTTCCCACGCAACAGGTTCATGGGAACGGTTGCAAATTGGGTTGAGGCTCCACCTTGGAGAAAGAGCACTTTATAATTATTGGGCACGCCCAATAACTCACGAACATCCCTCTCGGCTTCGGCCGCCACGGAGACAAATTCTTTTCCCCGGTGACTCATTTCCATAATTGAGGCACCGGCTCCATGCCAGTCCGGCAATTCTTCTTGGGCTTGCTTCAAGACGGCTTCCGGCAACATCGCCGGCCCAGCACTGAAGTTATACACACGTGACATGATCGACTATGTACTCCATCCTAAAAAATGAAGGCGCAAACGGCAGGAAAAGCACGAGGCACGCCGCCGAAAAGGAGGCTACGCTAGCATAGGGTCCCAAACCAGTCAAGAAAAATGGAGGTCCTTGTCATTACAATTTCTGATGCCCTACAATTGCGCTGGCTTATGAAAAACTTACCTGAAAATTCAAGCAGTTCTGAGACAAAGGTCGACAAAACCGTGAAGACTAAACCCGGTCTTCGACTGGAACTACGAGGAGAGGGGAATTACTACAAAGGGATTCTTCATATTGGAGGTACGTTCATTCCAATTAGTGACGACATCCTCGAGGAACTTCGGGCCAAAACAGCGCTTAGCCCAGTTGAATTTTTCCGCCTCTTTGTGGAAAGGGTGGGGTACTCGTCCTACTTAAAAGAACAAATCCAGCAAGAGGTTAAAAACGGGGGAAACCTCGCATCTCAAGTGTCGGCCATCCGGCAGACCCTCAGCCAAGGGTAAATTGACGTTTACCCGAACAATTTGTCCATAAAATTGATAATCCGCATCTTGCGAGCAGGGTCTTTTTCCAAGGACAACGCCTTCTGGTAATGCTCTACGGCCAACTCTGGTTTGCGTTTTTCTTCATAGATACGACCCACCCCAAACGTGGCATCGGCATCGTTGGGATTGGCTATTAACGCTTTGCTGAAATAATCCATGGCAAAATCATTTTCCCCTTTGTCATACAAAAACCAGCCGATGGCGGTCGCCGCCGGGCCAAAGGCGGGGTTGAGCCGAAGGGCTTCCTCATACTGTCGTTTCGCTAAATCTACACGACCTTTATTTTCAAACAGAGCCCCCAAGGCAAAATGCACTTCAGCATCGTCGGGATTGAGCGTTAACGCTTTTTTATATTCTTCGATCGCGGGGTCCAGTTTGCCTTGTTCAGCCAGCGCGCAGGCCAAATTGGTATGCCCCAACGCCTCATCCGGACGAAGCTTCAACACTTCCCGATATTGGGGAATAGCCATCTCCAACTGTCCTTGCTCCTGATAGGCCACGCCTAGCTTGAGCCGAGCGGCGACGTAGGATGGATCTCGCTTAATCGCTTCTCGGAACGCTTTCACGGATTGATCCATGCGCCCTTGACGTTGATGAATCTGGGCAAGAAAAAAATGAGGATACGGAGATTGGGGAATCTCCGCCATCACTCGCTCGAAACAGGTAAACGCATCCTCCAGACGACCGGATTGGGTATGAAAAATCCCTTCGAATAAGGCCACATGAGGTGAATCAGCATAATGTTCTTTGAGATAGACGACCCACTCCCGAACGCATTGGACATCAACTTCTTCGCCAAGGGCTTGAGGATAGACTCTCCAGGCTTGCGCAAAGTCCCCTCGCAATAAACACACGACATTCACCGCAAAAAATGGCACAGGACCAC
>JBFJON010000217.1:0-4183 GCA_041617575.1 Nitrospirales bacterium
CTCAATCAGTTCAAGCAGAAGCAGGTTGCCTTAGCGCTGGACTCGTTGAGCGATAATCCGGATGTGTTCGGGATCCACATCGGCGCCATGCGTGAGTACATGGGTGAGTTGAGCAAGGAAGGGCTTGAGCTTGTGAAAACTCTCGAAACCCAGGAAAGATCCGATGCCAGGGAATTGCAAGGCATAAAATCACGAGAAAGTATTGCGGCTCAAGACAGAGCTGCGCGAAGTGCTCTGGATGATATAAACCAGCAAAGGAAGATTCTCGATGATGCTCTTGCCAGCGGTCTTCTTACGGAAGATGAGTACAAACGTCGAGTTCTTGGGCTTACGGAAAAAAAGGGCTTGCTTGGGGACGCCCAAATACAGGTTACTCCAGAGGGCGTTAGCGTGTTTCCTAATGCAACGACTGCCGGGGAACAAAGGCAAATAGAGGAAACAAGAACCTTTCAATCCCATTTGCCCGCATTTATAACCTCGATGGAAAATATCGATCGGGCTTTCAGCGAAAACCCCGGTGGTGTTACTGCGGGCGGACCAATATCCAGAACCATTACTGGTTTTGTATCAAGCTCAAGGGAAATGCTCCGTGCCATGCGTGGGAGCGTTAAAGATGCGGGACCGGATAGAGTAGTGGCCCCTGAAACCCTGGCCTCAGAACAAGACCTGGATAGTGAATTCAAACGGATCGGTCAAAAGTTCGGAATGGATGGTCTAGTAGACCTGGCTGCCGCAAGTTTTGAGTTCAAGCGCAACTTTTACGCTCTGGCTTACGGGACGATGATTACCATCTACGGACAAGAAGGCCGCGCCTTGTCGGACAACGACATAAAAAATGCGTTCTCGATTATTGGCGCAGACATCAATTCGCCGGAGGTTTTTGTAAAGAACTGGCCGAGGATAAAAAAGGACATCGTTTTTCAGCTTACCCAAAAATCGACCGTTTTGAAGCCGGGCGCTATCAATGAAGAAGCGCGGAGAAGATTGAATGCTTTGTCGGGTGAGGCCGAGCCAAAACCAAGTTCCACAAAAACTACCCAAGGTAAGAAGATGGGTCCGCCCATTATCTATTAGCAATGTTGACCATCCCCGTCAGAGAGGCCGACAAGGAATTCTTCTATGAGGTTCCAGAGGATATATCGGCTGTTGAACAGCAAAACAATGCGCGCATACAGCATTTCCTGAACACAAGATCCATCAATACGGAACCTCTGATAGATCCCAAAGAGAAATATCCCCAGCCTGGGGAACCGGGCGCCGAGTTTACCGAGACGGAAATTCCGTCCATGTCTATTACTGCGTTTAAGGCGCAACAGCAGGGCATCGATACTGCAACTGCTGCTCCTGTGGGACACTTGGAAGCCACGTATGGTTTCGATAAAAGGGCCAAGCGAACCGCGTACATGAAGGCTTTGCGGGAACATTACAAGACCTTTGTCCCGGTAGTTGAACATGCTGAAAGCGGCGAATTGTTGTGGATGAATCCAGAAACAAAACGCTGGTCCTACGTGGACGCAGAAGGAATCGGCAGAGAGGATTTTCAGTCGTTAATCTCTAAAGAGAGCCCATTTGTTGGGGGTGATGTCGCTGTAATAGGAAGCGAAATCGTGGGTTCTATAGCGGGGCTTTTTGCTGGCGGTGGGCCGCAAGGGGCTATTGCTATGGGTGCTGGGGGCGCTTTTTTCGGGGAAGCGGTGAGATTGTGGCATGGCAAAAATATTGGCATCAACGATCACGTAACAGACGAGCAGATAATGAAGCATGCGGCAGGGACGGCGGGGCTGTCAGTGCTTGGTGGGGAATTGGGTGTTCTTGTTCCCCGGCTGTATCGTCAACTAAAAGCCGTATACAGCGGCTTCAACAGGATCGGTCCCGCCGCGCTTGAAACGGTTGATGATGCTCTAACGCAGTCAATAAGGGACGATATTGCCAGAGTCAATGCTCTTGCCGGCGAGGAATTGCCTATTGCTCCGGGTGAGGCAACCGGCATCAAGGAACTTCTGGATGAACTTGAGACCACTGCTCAGTTGCGTGCAACTCCGGAGCTTGCCCAGCTTTCAAAACAGGAATTAGCAAGACGCAGGGCCAATGCCGGTGGCACAGCATCCGCTTTTGAGGGGGCCAGACGCGCATTTGGTTCGGGTGCGTCTGCCCTAGAAAGAACAACGGTGGGAAGATCCATCCAAAAAACCGTTGCTCCGGAGATTGGCGAATTAAGAAAGGGGCTCGAAACGAAACGTGCCGGTCTTGAAGATGAGGTTTTTGATATTGGGCCTGAGCCTGCAGCAACCGGAGAGTTGACTACGCTTGGAGAGAAAACCGCCGGAACCCTGATAAGGGAACAGGAAAAGTTCCTAGACAGTGCCGCCAGCAGATATAGCAGCCTTGCCAGAGAGATAAAGGAAAGGACCGGGAAGGAGCCGTTTTCCAAGAACATAGAAGTCTCTGCTCTGGTAAAAGACAGGCGGCGCGAGGTCGGGAAAGTAGTGGACGATCTTCAAATCCTGACTGCTCCGGAACGGAGGATTCTCCCGAAAGACGTCAAGCCCGACGAAGAAAATGTACTTCAGATATTCGGTCCTCGTGGCGAGGTTCTATCAACCATCGACATGTCCAAGGACACGATAAAAAAAGCCCTCACCGATCCGGAAGCAACCTTTACCGTGGAAGAACTGTCCACGACTATTTCGTATTTGAAAAGAAGGATCAGGGATGCCGGGACCGGAACCGTGACGGACAGCCCTGATGTTGGGCTGATGAAACAATACGTGGGCGCATTTGAGAAGATGCGGATGCGTGCGTTTGAAGATTCCGGCATTCCAGATTTGTATGATCAGGCGCTTGATCTGAATACCTGGTATGCGAAACAGATGACCAAGTACGAGGAAAGCGTGGTTGGCGACATCATAAAAGCGAGTCGGCGCGGCGTCAAAAGCCTGAAGGATAGCGAGGTTTTCCATAGAGTATTTACTTCACACAACATGGAGGATTCTCAAGCCCTTGTCAGTGCTTTGAAAGAGGCAGGAGATTACGACACGCTCGATAAATGGCAGCGCGCCATACTCGGACATTACAAGGAAAAAGTGATAGGTGAGGGGGATAAAACCGCAAAGGCAATGAATGTTGCCCACAAAAAATGGATGCGGGAATATGGAGATTTCGCGCCAGTGTTTTTCGAGTCCATAGACGGCAAGGGCGTGGAGGCGACAAAAAAACTGTTTGAATCTCGTGGGAATTTGCTGGATTCATATAATCAGCTTATGCAGCACAGAGATCGCACGCTCGCGATTCTCGACAGAACCATTCCAGGCCGTATCGATAGCTTGGACCCTACCCAGGTATTTCAGCGTTTGTGGTCGGCAGGGGAACGAAAAGACCCCGTTACTATCATGACCGTGAGAAACAAACTCGAACGTAATGCCCCAACGGTTCTGGCTGATTTCCAGGAGCTCGTTCTCAGGGATATGCGGAGGAATTTTTTTGGTTCCGGAGAGGCACCGAAACTCAGGATCGAAGCGATGAGCAAGTATTTGGAGGGAAATCGTCAATCCATAGCAGCATTATTCGATAAACAGTTTGTCAAGGATTTGGATTCTATTCGTAATGTTATGACGATGGTTTCCAGGCGTGGAGAGTCAATAAACCCATCTGGAACTGCATCGGCAATGTTTAATCTTGCTCGTGCTGTTGTTTTTGGACCGTTGAGCCATAAAGGGTATGTTTTGCGAAAAGCGATTTCAGTGAAAAACGTGCATGCCCACCGAGCAGTTTGGATGGCGTTATCGAGCATGGATAATTTTCAACAATTGAAAAAGCTGAACAGCTTGCCTGCTGGTAGTCGAGAAGCGTCTGCCATAATCGGGATGCTGTTGGCGACTTCAGACAGAGAAACCTCAGAGCCGGCAAAAGAAGGCATTTTAGGAATATTGGGCCCGTAACAATGGCTGATACAAAACTTTCCGCCCTGACTGCCGCGAGTATCGCCAATGACGCGGATGAAGTGCATCTGCTTCAGTCCGGCGTAAACAAGCGGTGTGCTATCTCACTGGTCAGAACACTGGCTCTTGATGATATTTCCGATGTAACGATTACAACGGTAGCGCAGGGCGACATCCTTTATTACAACGGATCGGCGTTCGTAAACCTGGGTCCTGGTACTAGTGGGTTGTTCCTGCAAACTCAA
>JBFJON010000218.1:0-4182 GCA_041617575.1 Nitrospirales bacterium
CTCGTAATTTTCATGGTCACCGCCCCAATGTTGCATAGAGGATTGGATATTAATTTGCCTACGACGGCTGCCAACACTATTAAAGCAGAAGAGCGGCTAGTCGTCACCATTCAGAAAGACCGCAGTTTATCTTTGGGGAACGACCCAATAAGCCTGGTAGCCCTGAGGGCAAAACTACAGGAAGCCAAAACCTCCAATCCTCTGGTTTCCGTCTATTTACGCGCGGACCAAACTGTGCCCTATGGAACAGTGGTACAGATCATGGATGAGGTGAAGGGGGCTAAAATCGAACGTCTTGGGATGGTCACGGGGCCGAAAATGGAAAAAATCGAAGCAGACAATATTGGAACCTCCCCCTAAATTTCCGTTTCATGGCACATGCTGCATCTCCAAGCCTTATTTCTCTTGGGCTCACGAATGACGTCTCTTTAGAAAGATCAACATTCCGTGGGGGCCTTGCTGTCTCATGCGTTCTTCATGCTCTTGTCCTCGTTATGGCCCTGTTTCTAAGGTTTCACTCAGATAGCGAGCAGCCTTTTCGAGCAATTGACGTGGCTCTGATTTCATTACCGGCAATTCCGACGACCGCACCAAGTCCAAAGCCGGTTCCCGCACCCACGAAAAAATCCGCGAAAGCACAAGCTCCCAAAAAGGTCGCACCACCTAAACCTTCGCCAACTGCACCACCAGTGCCAGCAGAAGACACCCTTCCTCCATTACCCACCGAAACGGCTTCTGAACGATTATCGGAATTCTTGAGTGGTGCGATTAACTCCATCGTCGTTCCTCAAAAACAGGAAGCGGCTGAATCAACTCTTCCACCCCAAGAACCAAACATTCATCCAATGGAAGACCAGTCACCTTTGATTGACAATCTTCAATTACCCTCAGCTCCACCGACAATTGCCCGTCCCAAGCAGTTACAACGGGCGGAGCCTTTGAACATTCCTTCATCGAAGTTACCTCCTACAACGACAGAGCCTAAAAAGACTCAAGCACTTTCGAAACCCCAACCTCTTGAATCCCCAACGACAGAGGGAAGAGTTCAACCAGCGGTGAAACCCGCACCGGCTGTCCCATCATTAAGCGAGGTCACGCCATTCCAGAATTCTCAACAGACTACGACACCACCCAACACTCTGCCGTCTTCCAATATGGAGGAATCGCTCCAAAAAAGCCTCCCTAATAACATTCCAACGCATACTCCAGCACCCAACGTACCAGAGATATCTCGGAAACGGTCGACAACACAGCAGGAGTCGAAATCCTCCACGCAACCAAAAATGTCGGAGACGATCAAGAAATTGATGGAAGGACTCAAGTCGACAACGCGTACGCCCACTCCAAAAGAGGTTCCTCCCCAACTAACCAAACCATTAACTAAGCTTCCACCATCAGAATTGGACCAACGAATCGCAAAACTGTCAATTCCCGATGTAGCCCCGGTTGAGTCGATCAAGCAACGACTACAATTGCTTGAGGTGCAGGCGACAGGGAACCCCGAACCTTCGGCGTCCAAGCCATCTCAGGGGAAAAATCGGTATTTGGCGATGGTGGAAGATGCCATTGACGGCCAATGGGTTGCTCCTCCGTTATTGGCTAGCACCCCCCTGGTGATCATGAAATTCCGAATTTCCCGATCAGGAGAAATTTCTCGCATGCATATTGCTGAAAGTTCGGGGCATGCCTACTACGATTCTGCAGCTCAACGTGCCGTGCAAGCTGTAAACCCCTTACCACCATTCCCTTCGGATATTTCGGAATCATTCTTTGATGTCCAGTATCGATTTATTAAAGATTAAAAGGACCTGGCCTGTATGATGAAAACTTTGTTCCATTGCAGCTTTTGTTTCCTTCTCTGTACGCCTTACCTGCTTACCGTGTTGTTTCCATCTCTGATTTTTGGACAAGAAGCTATCCTGGAAGCCACACGTTCAGAATTTCAAAAAATCCCCATCTGGGTCATGGGATTTTCTTCCGTGCAACAAGACGACAAGATTTCAGAACAGACCGACACCCAGGTTCGATCTATTCTAAAAGACGATCTGACTCGTTCCCAGGTCTTTGCCGTAGAAGATTTGCCCCAAAAAAAAGGGGAATTTTCTGAGAATAAATGCGTAAGCCTTAGTCCAAGTCTGGCGACATACTACAAAGAAGTCACGGTATCGACTTGGGGAAGGATGGGTAGGGGAGGCACTTCAAGCGGCGTCGAAGGGCTCATCTTTGATGCTTGCGCCTTTGATCCTGGGCACCAAGATCTCTTGACCGGAAAACGCTATTTTTCGCTCAAAACCACCAATGCCCTGATCCGCTTAATGGCCCATCGGTGGGCAGACGAGCTGGTCTATCGCTATACGGGAGAACAGGGAATTGCCAGGACCAAGATCGCCTTTGTCGGGGAAAAAGAAAATGGTCGAGAGCTGTTCGTGATGGACTATGACGGGTATGATCCACAGCAGGTGACAGCTGATGGCTATCTCAACCTCATGCCGACATGGTCCCCGGACCGCAAATCATTGATTTACACCGGGTATCGAGACCGCAAGCAACAAATTATGAGACGTGAGCTGGCAACGGGTAGGGAAGAGGTGTTGGTGGCCCCAGCCAGTCTCAACATCACCGCAACCTTCACTCCAGACGCAAAATCGATCACCTATGCCGCAGCTCAAGAAGGCAATTCGGACATCTATCAGTTAGAATTGGACAGTAGAAGACCCAAGCAGTTAACCTCTCATCAGAGCGCCGATCTGTCCCCTTCTTGGTCGCCAGACGGGCGGCATCTAGCCTTCACGTCAGATCGCGGTGGCCGCCCCCAAATTTACATTATGGATGCTGATGGCTCCAACGTGAGGCGCTTAACGTACGATGGAGACTACAACGCAGCCCCCGCATGGTCCCCCAAAGGGGATTGGATCGTGTATGTCTGCCGAATACCCGGCGAAGGATTTAAACTCTGCCGGATCAGTCCGAATGGCGAACAACGAAGCCAAATTACAAAGGGCAATAGTATAGACGATTCGCCTTCATGGGCCCCGAATGGCCGACATCTCGTATTCAGTTCAATTAGAAGAGGCGAAAGTCAGTTATACATCATTACCAGCGAAGGAGCAGGATTGGAAAAAATTTCATCGGTGGGCGCTCACCTCAGCTCACCCTCATGGTCCCCATTTCAACCCTAATTCACGGAAACAACTATGATAATTTAGCAAAGGAGTTACCGTATGCATCCAGCAATTCACATCCTTTCACTCATGAGTATTATCATCCTCACTCTAGGCAGTCTCACAGGATGCGGGGAAAGACGAGTTCACGTCGCCACGGTTTCCGAAGCACCAGGCCAAGAAATGGCCCAGGAACCCTTAGATGAGAACTTGCAAGGCCAAGCCTCGGGTCTCGGCAATGAATCAGTTGATGAATCGTTTCTATCGTCCCAGATCCCTGTCGGGGAAGCTGATTCAACAGAACCGGTTGGATCCGCTGTCTTTCCAACAGAACCAGTTGCATCCGCCGCCTTTCCAATCGAGGATGGGTCGTCAGACTCTTCCCTGACCGATCCCATGACCTCCGGATTGACAGGCAATGACAATTCCTTCGCCCCCTTGGGCGAAGGGCAAGATTTTTCAGCGCAATCCAGCTCGTCCCCCGGAGACTACTCGAATGGGGTATCCAACATCGAAGACTTCCGAGAACCAACCATAGGTCATGATTTTTCAGCCGGACAGCAGGATACGCTTTCCGGAGAAGGCATCGAGCCGCTTCCAGATGAGTTTCAAATTGCCAAAGCGGAGCCGTCAGACAGGCTGGAAGACCAGATGAACCGAATGAAAGAAGAAGAACTCGCAGCCGCGGCGGCAGGCTTGGAGGATGTGTTCTTTCAATTTGATAGCTGGACCCTCACGCAAGAAGGCAAACAAACGCTGGAACGCACCCTGGGGTGGTTCAAACAGGACCCTTCCTCGAATCTCATTATTGAAGGGCATGCGGACCAACGGGGCACACAAGCGTATAACATGGTCTTGGCAAAAAAACGGGCCACCGCCGTACAAGAATACCTCTCGCAACTAGGTGTTTCCCCTTCGCGCTTGGCGGTCATCTCCTACGGGAAAGATAAGCCTTTTTGTCAAGATGCCACAGAAGTATGCTACCAGCTCAACCGGCGAGGGCATCTTATCGTCAAAAATC
>JBFJON010000219.1:0-4175 GCA_041617575.1 Nitrospirales bacterium
ACCTGCATCGACTGCGATACCTGCCGGCAATTGGCGCCGGCAACGTTTGTCGAAGACGGTGACCATTCTGCCGTGTTCCACCAGCCGGAAACGGCAAAGAACGAATTAGCTGCGTATCAAGCCTTGATTGCCTGTCCGGTTGGTTCCATCGGCACGGTGAAGAAGAATGCTACGGTGTTTCAAAAAGCCAAGGCCACTTTTCCACTGCCTCTTGAAGACGCAGTGTCCTACGTTGGTTTCAATTCAGAGAAATCGTTTGGAGCCAATAGCTATTTCATAAAGCATCCCGAAGGAAACTGGCTGGTCGATTCTCCCCGGTACCTCAAACACCTAGTCCAGGCCGTCAAAGAGCGCGGAGGTATTCGATACATCTTCCTTAGTCACAAGGATGACGTGGCGGATGCTGCCCGATATGCCAAAACTTTTGATGCAACACGGATCATCCACCGAGCCGATTCCTCAGCAATGCCCGATGCAGAATGGATCGTTGACGGCGAAAATACAGTACAGGCTGAACTGGAATTTTTATTCATTCCTGTCCCTGGCCATACCGCAGGAAGCATGGTGTTGCTGCACAAGAATCGATTTTTGTTCTCAGGCGATCATCTGTGGTGGGAACGGGATCTCCAACAACTTGGAACTCCGGAAAACTTGGTGTGGGATGAAGCACAATTGGAGGGGTCGGTCAAGAAATTACTCAACTATTCCTTTGAATGGGTATTACCAGGGCATGGAGAACGAATCAATTTACCTTGTCGTGAAATGAATTCTGCAGTCAAACAACTCATCCAACGCCGTTGGTCACTCAAAAACTCACGGGTTTGATTCATCAAGATTTATCGGGAGTCTGATTTCTTAAATTCGTTTTGACTTACTTAATTAGGGTTGATTCCTAAAAAAATCTATTTCGGAAGAGTAAACGGTCCCAAATACCTACCTTGCGCAACAGGGGTGTATTGGTATTTAAACGATGCCGTTTTCCACGCCGAGTTTCAATTTCGATAGTATTATCATCGAATACCTGGACCACTTTCCAAAACTTGTCAATGATGTAGGAATAGTATTCCCCATGTCGGGCCGGATGAATATTTTGGGCCCGAAGGCTTGGATGGGATGACGTCTTCAATTTCCTAAAGACAACGAATTCACCTGTTTTGAAAGTCATGAGAATGCTCTCTTGAATCAAGCTACTTAATTGATCGTTTCAGGACCATTGTTTTGGTAAGTCCATGACCCTAATGATACGCTTTTTTATTTTTTTTTCAAGTCTTCCTTTCGTTTGGATACCTCTTTTGGGTTACACAGACTAAGATCCGAAAGCTTGAATTAGACCATTTCGGAAGGTAGAGGGCACGAGCTGGAACCACATAGTTTACAATTCGCCTGTATAGTTCATTAAAACCGCCATCCCATTTGATCCTCTCCTACCACAAAGAAGACGAGGAAAAAGAAGCTGGCCCATGCCTTTGCCCTCCTAAAGCTTTTCACGGGCTAATCCGACTGAAGGCTTTTGAATACCGGACTTGTACTCAGAACCTGGGCTAAATATCTGCACTAGAGAAAGGATATTCTCCTCTTTGATCTATAGGGGTTAGATTCGATCACAGTGAAAACGTTTTCTTTGAGTCGATTTTTGGGTGTTTTTTCGGGTTGGGTCTCTTAAATTAGGGAGGTGATCAGTCTACTGGGGCAAAGCCGGTGGGTACATGATAACAGACAAGGCGTTGTGATCGCTCAGGACATGTTTTAATGGCAGGGTTAGAGCGTGTTCGATTTTGATGTTTCTTGCTGCAATCAGGTCCGGTCCATTTTGAAGCACTAGCGTTAATCTATTCGCTTCGAGAAATTCCTCTAAAATCGTTCCGTCTTGCTCTTCAAGATTAGGACGTAAATTGGAATCCATGCCGATGAGCAATGGGGCCTCACGGGGAATCCTCTTCTTCAAGGTATCGGTGATCTGCCGGAACTGAAGCGCGCGGGCATCGATGCTGTCCTGTCCACGACCCGCGTCCATATGACTGTTCAGAACCCAAAAGGTTGGGAATTGAACCAGCTGAAATCCCTTCGAAAAGAAATCATCGGCTTTATTGAGGTCGGTGTTCCATCCCGCAAAGACTTCATAGGGTTCGGCATGGACAAACTTGGGTTCCTCCTTGGCCAGCATCAGCAAACCAGGACTCAAACAAATCTCGCACAGCACTCGAAGAGGCCACCAGTCAGCACCACCTCCCTCCGTAAACATCGGGTGATTCGCCCAGGCATGACCAGTGTAGAGGGAAAGTTGAACGGGGCGAACGAAGGCCTCCTGAAACAGCACCAGGTCGAACTGCGAAGCTAAGTCTCCAATACAGGTCACTTCTTCTTCTGTATGGCCACTTGTAGAGAACATCGAGCCCGGTAGAAGACGATCGTGAATATTCCAAACCAACACATGAAGCCCATTGCTGCTGTAGGTATTTGGAAGAGCCGCAGCCGCAATGCCGGCTTGCAGTTGCCAATCAATTTGACACCTGGATGTAAGAGCAGGCTTCGTTTCAAACTTCCCCACGCAGGCACTCAACACCGACAGTGCCACCACCGGCAGAAGAATTTTGCTACTCAAAAACTGGCACGTTTTCGTAATGTGCATTGAAAATGTCCTTTGGATAAGTAAAATTTCTGAGTCGAGTCTTTTCTTACCACACTCAGGCGAAATCCAACTAGTGATCGGGTGTGGCAAGGAGGCAGTCGACTCGAAAATTCGATGAACCTGCAACATTCGTGATTGAAGTCTGAATCACGCCTCTATTTGTTTAATCTCAGAGGTTGAGCTCTTCCCCCGAAAGTTTGTGTTAGTGAACGTTGCGATTTACCAGACAGGGTTTTTTTATTGCCCAATGTCGATTTGAGAGATTACCATCCGTCTTATAGTGGAAAGCCATCAAATGTCGAGGCTCTAACCGCTAACAAGGAGGATGTGTCATGCAATACTTATCACTCATCTGCGCGGCTGAATCAGCTCAGCCTAAATCCGGTACCGCTGAGTAATACGAAAAGCTATAGCGCTACGGTGATTTTGCCCAGGAAATGCAAGCCAAATGACTCCAAGGAGCTCGAGGTGTTTCTCGGCGAGCTCAGGAAGGTGCTCGACGGTGGGGCGGACTATCATGAATGCACACAAATCGCGCTTTTGTGAGAGCTAGGGAATAGAGCTAGGAACTGAGAATGTGCGCTAACGACAACGGGGCGAATTTCAAAAAGGATTAGGGAATGAGGACGGTACGAGTATTAGTTGGGACACGGAAAGGTGCATTTATCCTAACATCGGATGGGAAGCGCACACGATGGAATGTGAGCGGCCCGTTGTTTGGAGGTTGGGAACTCTTCCATCTTAAAGGCTCTCCGGTGGATCCCAATCGACTATATGCTTCGCAGTCCAGTAGCTGGTTTGGACAGATCATCCAACGCTCCGATGATGGCGGCAAGACCTGGTATCAACCGGGGACACCGCCCGGCGAACCCACCACGACTCCAGACGGCATGCCAAAGGGGGAGAGCAACAAGTTCGTATACGACAGCTCTCCCGAAACAGGGAAACCCCTGACTACCCATCAGTGGTACGACGGCACACAGCACCCCTGGGAGTTCAAGCGCGTGTGGCATCTCGAACCATCATTGACCGATCCGGATACGATATACGCCGGCGTAGAAGACGCCGCATTGTTTCGCTCGACCAACGGCGGGCAGTCGTGGCAGGAGGTTCCCGGACTTCGCGAAGCCAAAGGGCACCTTTGGCAACCCGGTGCAGGCGGGATGTGTCTGCATACCATCCTGATGGATCCCAGCGATCCCGAACGGATCTTCGTCGCCATTTCGGCAGCAGGCACGTTCCGAACCGATGACGGTGGCCAGACGTGGCGGCCGGTAAACCGCGGACTGAAATCTCAGATGGAACTTCCTGACCCCAATGCAGAGGTCGGCCACTGCGTGCACTGCATCGCCAAACACCCTTCCCGCCCGAACGTGCTTTTCATGCAGAAGCACTGGGACGTCATGCGCAGCGACGATGCGGGCGAGTCGTGGCACGAAATCAGTGGAGACTTGCCATCCGACTTTGGCTTCCCTATCGCTGTGCATGCGCATCAGCCGGATACCATCTATGTGGTGCCAATCAAGAGCGACTCTGAGCATTATCC
>JBFJON010000220.1:0-4174 GCA_041617575.1 Nitrospirales bacterium
AATAGCCTCAGGCTTGGGGACTCCGCCCCCTGATGAAGATCGAATTGCCTCTCTGAAAACGGGAATTAAGGCCTCCACCTCCTTTTCCATCTCTTTCAACAGGTTTTCCAGTTGAGGAAACGGGCACACCAACGCTATGGTTTCGAGCCGTTCAACTATTTTGGCCTGATGGGTTGCGTTCAGGGCGTATAAGGCGCCCTTTAATTGTTGTGCTTTCCGTTGGAAATACGGCCGATCTTCCGTGGCAATCCCTTCCTTCATGCCATAAATCAGATTTGCCTTAGTTTCAAGAAATATCATGAAAAGCGAGTGCAACAATAATTCATCACCCTCCATAGCCTCTATGGCCCCAGAAAGATCGTATCGTTCGTATGATTTCTGATCATCTACCGGTGTCCTCACTACATGAGGACGGTTAGCGATACCAGCTCCCGCGGGATCAGCCTGCAAACGAACATCGCTCGAAGAACATTGATCGCCCTTGGCCTGAACCCTGAACCCTACCCATCGTTCAAGCACGTTTGCAAAATCTCGCAAATGAAATGGTTTTGACAAGCAATCATCCATCACACCTTTCCAACGTTGCTGGTCGTGTTCGGAAAGCCCATGAGCCGTCATCCCCACAATAGGAATATGCGAACAAGGCATGGAGCCTGATAGGTATCGAGTCTTGCTCAATGGACGACGTCGCTCAAGACGATTGGTTTTCTCCAATTCACGAACAGCATGCGCGGTTTCAAAGCCATCCATCCCAGGCAACTCCCAATCCATCATAATGACGTCTAGATCATATTCCTGAACGAGAAGTAACGCCTGTGTCCCCGATTCCGCAATATGCACATGACAACCAAGTTTACCGAAAAACCCAGCAGCAACTTTTTGATTGACATGATCATCTTCGACGATCAGGACAGAAGGGCTCAGCCTCTCTTGTTCTGTAATGTTTTCTTCAATAGGCCAGTTCCCTTCATGGTCTTCCTCTGGAGCATATTCCTTAGTCTCTTGAGAGACTCCTTCATTGATTTCAACTGGCACAACAGAAACATCGGGCTCGTCGAACACACAGCGATACAATTGATCTCGGTGGATAGGCATGGTAATCATGCCATCAAACTTCACAGAAAAATCATGATTCCCCTTACGCAACCAAAAAGGTGCCAGGTGTAAGATTTTCAACGTTGAGAACGAGGACGGTCGAAGGGTCTCAAGCCATAGCTCCCACTCCTCATGCTTTGCCTCGATTCCCATAATGATCCCCAACACATCAGAAGGACAGGCCCGCTTGTTCTCGATAAAAGCCATGGCGTCATGCACTCCTTCCACTCGCACCACCCTTACGCCTCTATCGTTTAAATAGTGGGACAACACCCCTATAGACACATTCAACGAAGAGCACACGAGAATTTCTTTTGTGACCCCAACCCTAGCCTCGACCAAAGTACTTTTCGCCAAAACAGGAAGATGAAAAGGAAGATCACACCAAAACGTTGCCCCCTCCCCAATCTGGCTTTCGACTCCTACTCTTCCATTCATCAGTTCAGCCAGCTGTTTGCAAATCGCTAACCCCAAGCCGGATCCTCCAAATTTCCTGCTCATGGAGCTATCAGCTTGCATAAACACCTGAAAAATCTTCTTTTGAACGGGCTCAGAAATCCCAATCCCGGTGTCCTTCACGGCAAATCGCACGCACCCTAGGGAGTTATCCGAGACTGGTTCGGAAACCGATGTGCCATCGCTGGAACCGGTAGGCAATTCTGTACGATTGACAGAAAGCCACTTCACCTCCATCAATACCGATCCATGATTGGTAAATTTGAGGGCATTCGAAATAAAATTACACAAAATTTGTCGCAACCGATGTGGATCACCCAAAAGATGCCGAGGGATATCTGGCGGGACATAGGCGGCCAAATCCAATCCCTGGTGATACGCCCGTTGGGAAAATAGATCCAGCACCTCTTCGACCAACACCAGGGGATTGAAGCAAATGCTTTCCAACACCATATGGCCGGACTCTATTTTCGAAAAATCTAAAATATCATTAATGATGGCTAGCAACCCTTCACCCGACTTTTGAATGATTTTGGTACATTCCTGTTGCTCCACATTCAATGTCGAATTCAACAGCAACTCCGCCATCCCAATCACCCCGTTTAAAGGCGTACGAATTTCATGACTCATGGTGGCGAGGAAAGCCGCCTTCGCAAGAGTGGACGCTTCAGCCTTCATCAACGCCTGATCTAATTCCTGGTTTTTCGTTTCCAGCGTCTCCGCAAATTCCGACAACTCAACCGTTGCCCGTTTTGAATCGGTAACATCCATTCCATATCCGCGAAGTCGTCCCAGCTCCGGATGAGACGAAAAGGACCAGGCATAATGTTTCTCTCCCACTTCCACTTCAACATTGGACTCAAGGTGCCCTTGGGCGAAACAACGAGCCGCCAGGTCTGGAAACTGATCCGGCAAGGCTGTCGTAAACCCATCCTGGCCCATACGGGCGTCTTCCATTAAGCACACCATGGCAGGGTTGGCATACAACAGATGGCCTGCCGCATCAACCTCAATAATGGGAAAAGGACTTTCTTCAGGAATGGAGGCTAAACGACTAAATTCCTCTGTTAATCTCGTCTCCGAGCTCAGATCTCGAAACATCCAGAGGAATTGGGTCGTACCACCACCTTCAATCGCCACACCTTTCAGTTCCACCCCGCACCACGTCCCTTGACGACAACGCAGACGAGCACGAGGAAACCAGGCAATCTTTTTTTCCTTGAGCCTATCCAACAGCAGCTGCCCGTTTGCCAATTCCTCTCCCCCAAGCTTTGCCCCGTCAAAGACTTCCTCAATGGAAACATTGGGCGGCCAACCCGCCCCCCAACCCAATATGCGAGAGCCGGACACATTCATCTGTTTGATAACCCCTTCATGATCGACCAAGCACACACCGACCATTAGGCCATCCCATAAATATTGAAAAAGCAGGGGATTATTCCACATCACGAATGAAAATACTCCTGAAGATCCAGAGAATACTCTGTCGGATCCAACACTTTGGCGATACTCATATCATGCCCTAGGCTGGCATCTTTGGATAAATCACATTCCTGCGGCACCTCAAGAATCTTTCCATCAGATCCGCGAAAGATTTTCACCTGTGGTTTCAAGCCCATTTCTGGATGTTGCTTCATGACGACCGCTTGCTCCCCGGTAGAGAGTTGCACAACTGTGCCAACAGGAAACACACCCAAGGTTCGAATCATGGCTTCAATAAAGGGTGTAGAAAATTTTCCCTTCTGGGATTCCTGATACAAGCGCCGAATGGCTAATGCTGCAGGTAAAGATCCCGAAGTCCCCCCAACCGTGATCAACTCATCAAAGTAATCGACGATTCCTAAAAGCTGTCCTGACTCAGAGAGAAGAGCACTGGCATGTCCCTCAGGATACCCAGAGCCATCTCGATAGGCATGATGTTCTCTCACCATCTGCACAATATCGGAAGAAAAGTGAGCTTGCCGTTGTATCAGGGTCTCACCAATCGCCACATGTTGCTGCAGCAAGACAGCATCACTTCTTCCATCCCAATGGGCTTTCACCACATTCTGAGGTAAGCGCATATACCCGACATCATGCAACAACCCGGCTACCCCAACCTTTTTGAGTTTTCCTTCATCCCACCCTAATTGGAGGCCAACCAGAATTGAGTACACAGCCGTATCCACGACATGGGCATACAGTGTTTTATCAAATTGTTTCAGTGAATCGATCAGTAAAATTTCCGCGACTAAAGCTGGGTTTGCGAGCGTCTTGTGAACTAACGCTTGTGCTGTCGCATGGACGCCCGGCTGAGAAATTGGCTGTCCGGTCTTCACCCCTTCAAAGGCTCTTTCCACAGCAGCAACTGTTGCCTCACGCAACTGAACGACCTCCTCTCGATTCTTCGATTCTTCTGAGTCTGGCGAGATAACGGGGGGGAATTCTGGACCTAAAGAACCAGGCGTTTCCGATTTATCATGCTCACAGGAGACAATGGGCCTGTCAGGCGTTTCCGGTGTGGACCCGGTTTCATCAAAGTCTGTTTCAGTCTCTGAAACAACCTCCACACCCAAGGAGGTATCGATTTCCACTTCTCGAATACCTGAATTCATTAATTGTTGAACGTCAGTGGAAGAATTCA
>JBFJON010000221.1:0-4173 GCA_041617575.1 Nitrospirales bacterium
AATGGGAGAAAGCCGCTCGGGGCACCGATGGGCGCATGTACCCCTGGGGGAATGAGCCGCTGACTGGGGAAAGGGCAAATTTCTGCGATATCAACTGCCCGAGGACCATTGCCAATCCAAACTACGACGACGGTTATGCGGATACCTCCCCTGTAGGGAGCTATCCAGATGGAATCAGCCCCTATGGGGTGTTGGATATGGCGGGCAACGTGTGGGAGTGGACCAGTACGCTCATTCAACCATACCCTTATGACCCCGAGGATGGGCGGGAAGATCAGGAGGTATGGGGGGAACGTGTATGGCGCGGCGGACCCTGGAGCAATGGTACCTGGTGGATGCGCTCATCGCTTCGCTACCGATCAAGCCCTGACTATTGGGGCGTCAACCTGGGTTTTCGCTGTGCTTCCTCGGAGTAGTAATACTAGCTCTCAGTTCGCTCGTGCAGATTTCTTGATAATGAAGCCAATGATGGGTTTCGAGAGCAATAAGCCCTCCGGTCTGTGGTTCATGATAAATCCTCCTTAATAGAAGAGTTCTCTTAACCTGCCACCTTCGGGCCAACAAAAAACCGCAGACCTAACGGTCTACGATTATGTAAAAATAGGTTCCAATAGCGGGGCCAGCAGGAGTTTATCCTGAGCCCTTCGTTCCTCAGGGCAGGCCCTGGCGAAGGAAACCTGGGCCCTTTACTCCCCCTTCCACCGGCTTTTTCCAATGGCGAATGCCGGAAACCGGCATTCGCCACATTAGCCCTGGCCCGGCGATCTATGGTTCATACAGGCCAGGCGATATTGGATTTGACATTTCTGAGCTGATTTTAGCAAAAATAATCGATACAAACAATTGATATTCAAGCCCGCTTCTCCACTTTATAGGAGAGGCGGGTTTTCTTGTGAATAGTTCTCCCAAATGAAATCAGAAGGGCGATTAAACTTCATTCTTTATCCATGCCGCAAGGTTCCCAAGCGATTCGGCAAATACGGGAAGATATTCATCTCCGGCATGTCGTCTTGGATCTGGATAGTCAATGTGATTCAAGATAAAGGCCTCTTGATGGTCTTCAATCAGATCGCGCAGCCTTGAACTCAGCAAGTAGGGTGACAGATCTTTCCATTCGCCTCTTTCGCTTGCAATGATAATCTCGGCAGCATATGAATAGAGCTGATGCCAGAAACGCCATACCGGTAACTCTCCGTCAATACTGGATAACTCTCGCCACATCTCTATCTTAGCCCTATATTGTACGGGTTTTGACTGCGTGCGTTCAATGAGCTGGGCAGATGCCATATTGTCCGCTACTCTTCGAATCGAGTAAACCGAGTAATCGATTGCCTGGGCGATCAGCCTGGCTCCCACCCAATCCCCTCCGAGTGAAATCAGAAAGCTCAGCAGGTCGGCCGCAACCCCAACACCGATACCCAGCCGCATTTGCAGGATCAGGGCGGAGGGTTGCCAGACCCTCGGATAAGCTTCCCAAAGTTCTTGATTACGAGCCGCTGGACCAACATCGGCTCCGGCCAGGCTACGCCAGCGAAAATCGTTTCCTTCGGACCTGGCCCTGCGCGCAAATTCCGCCAGCCGCTCTTTGGATAAGTCCGGATACCTCTCCTGCAAGTTCTTTACACGCTGGAGACTGAAAAGTTTCGAGCCATGCTTAGCCCAAGAAGCCAGGACATCCCAGAGTCTTCGCTCATGATGACGGAGGGTCAGAGACATCAGGAGAAGCGCCTCCGGATCGATCAGCGCGTGCGCGCGGCGATCGGAGTCAATAAGCGAACCAAGAGATCCCCATTGAATCCAGAGCGCCTCAATCAGCGACTCTTTCAGCGGATGTATATCGATACTATCCATCACCCTTAGCATGCTCCAATACCTGATCTAAGATCCGCGCGAATGGCGGGGAAGGATCCTGGGATCTAACCCACCGGGCAGCTACATCTAACTCCCCACGGGTAGGCTGAAGGGCCATCAGATCTTGATAGTGAACACTTGAGGGGCCTTCGCTGTCAGCCGCGGCAAATAGCTTCAGGAATATGAGATCATAGCGGTCTGCAAGACCAAGCCATAAGCCGCCATATTGTTGCCAGTGTATACGCCCGCTAAAACCTGACGGTAATCCCGTCTTCCACTGCAACCCTATGGTTGTGTTCATCCAGTCATCAGGTAGATTAAAATCCCTTGCCACTCTCAATATCCCGCGCGCGAGCGATTCGGGAAGTGGCTCAGGCGGCTCAATGTCCCTGTTTTTTAGGTCCCGAGTCTCACGGCTTATGGCGATCACATCTACATCTTGCGTCACCCTGGCAACGAAGCCTTGCATGATGAGGGCTGCGCCGCCCACCACGACCACTGCAGCAGTCTCCCCCTGGGAATCCAAAATCTCGCCCAAGGCTCTCAAAGCAGCGCTAATATTCGGCACATGAGTTTGCATCAGCGATTATCCCTTAAGCACTATTATAATCACTTTAAGTAATTATAATAGTGCTAACATACTGGATTTTCCAGAGAATAGCAACCCATAATCGGGATAAACCTGCCCTACAACGAGACGATTCTTCCCGGAACACTATTTGATCAGGGAGTTTAGCATAGAAATATTATTATGAAGTGAGTCACTCTACGAATTCAAGTCTCCATCCAATGAACTTCTAGAAGTACTCGCCCCTTGACGTCGTTTTAGAAATGGTTAGCGTCTTTGTCAATGTTGTAAATTGGTTTGTGCTTCCGCAGCAGCCGTCGTGGTTAGCTCCACCAGGAATGGGGATGGCTCATCGCCATTAGCCAGGTCCGGATCGGTCACCAGCTGCATGCTTTTTTCGCTAAAGTATCGTCTCGATACAGCCCGCCAATCGTCGTCTTTTTCCTTTCTATTTGGTGCCCATAAAGGGAGATCTCTTCCAGGGGCTTTTTCCACCTGTCCCGACGATGGATGGTTCTAACCGTGTCGGTGAAATTGGATCCAGCTTTCTTGGAACCATTGCACAATTCTTCGATGTATGCATTTATTTTGCCTGCCTCTCCACAATAATGGGGAGGTGGTATTACAATACGACCAGGCCGCACAGCTCGCTGGGGTACCGTCCCCCAACCCCGGCTGCTTTCGTCGGCCAACCTACCGATTTCAGACAATTGGACTAACCTAAAGTTTGGCACAAAGATTGGGGGCATGTCAATTTGCTGCCCAACAGTTTGCGTTATCTGCTCGTGGGTTGGCTTTTGAAGTATAAACATTGTTAGATTTGTGTCGTCAAAAAGTCAATTGTGCGGGCGTACGCATCTTCTCCCGCGGAACTCACTCTTGCCATGAAGTCTGTCACACCAACATCTCTCAGCCGATATAAAGTTTTCTCCAATACTGAAGCATCTCCCACAATGGCAATGTCACCAGCACCAGTCACACCTTCCCGATCGAACATAGCGCGGTATGATGGTAAATCAAGGTATCCTGCGAATTCATCGGCGATCGCAGATCGAGCAGTATTTACATCTTCAACAAGTGCGATCGGAATACCCCCAGCCACAATGCGTGGTGCTGGGTGTTTAGAGTCATCGGCTGCTGTGCGAATTATTGGGATAATATGTGTCTGGAGAGTTTGCAGACCAGTCATGTAGGTCACTGTTCCATCCGTCATTTCCCCTGCCAGTTTCAGCATCTTTGAACCAAGTGCGGCCACAAGCAATGGCACCCGTGCTACATCAGGTATGTGTATTCCAGCATTTGTTGTAAAGTAAGTACCCTTGAAAGAGACTGCTTCACCATTGAGTAAAGGTCTTAGGATTGAGAGATATTCCATCATTTGGGTGACAAGTTTTTCATACTTGAATCCGAGCCATTCTTTGACGATAAATGGGTGCGATAGCCCAATGCCAAGTGTGAAGCGTCCCATAGCTACTTTTTGAATCGTTATCGCTTGGTGTGCCATTGCTAATGGATGATGTAAAAATATGGGCACGACCGCTGTGCCTAATTTAATGTGTTCGGTCTCATGGGCAATCAAACTCATAATGGCCAGTGGATCGACTCCATAACCAACAAAATTTCCTATCCATACACTGTCGAAACCACGCTTTTCTAGATCTTTTACATTTCTGACAATCCTATCCGGATTGTCATCATCTATCATTATGCCGATATTCATACTATTTTCCTTTCATCCGCTGCAGCGGGTGTTA
>JBFJON010000222.1:0-4144 GCA_041617575.1 Nitrospirales bacterium
ATTGTGTTCCAATATTCGTCACGGATTCCATCATTTCTTCAGGAGAGTCATAGCCAAAAATTCTGGCCAGAGCCATATTTGCCATCACTAGTTTCCCATCAACGGTACTGCGGTATATCCCAACAACCGTTTGATCAATTAATTGTCTTAATTTCTCGTCAGAAGTGACCTCTGAAGAAATGACCTGAGTTCCAGAAGAGCGGAGAGACAGACGCAAATCTCCAATCTGCTTATGCAAAATTTCTCGTTGTTGTGGTAAAGCCATACTCACGGGATTGTTGGGTTTCATGAAAACCGCACCTGTTTTAAATGGAAAAATTCAGAGGGGGTAGGACTATGCCACATAGCTATCAAAGCACAATGAGATATCTTCACCTTTATGTCAAGAGAAAATGTGCCAGATCCAAAATTTATGGCATGGTGTAGTGATGCACATCATATGGAACACCCAATCGAATGGGCTATCGTTTTGATACCATGGAAACAGCGTGGTAGACTCGTATTCATTCTTTCCCCACTGGCAGGAACACATTGATGAAACCCCCAGTCTTAACGATCGCTGGCTCTGATTGCAGCGGAGGCGCCGGAATTCAAGCTGACCTCAAAACCCTGTCGGCAAACAGCGTCTTTGGCATGTCGGTCCTGACTTCAATTACGGCCCAAAACACGTGTGGGGTTTCGTCTGTCTTTCACCTCCCCTCCGCGATCATTGAAGCCCAGCTTGATGCGATTTTTTCTGACATCCCAGTTAGGACCATCAAAACTGGCATGCTGGCCACAACAGAGATTATCACGACGATAAGCAATAAACTGGCTACGCAAAACATTGAGCATCTTGTCGTCGATCCGGTTATGGTGGCCAAAGGTGGACATGTACTCCTTGAAAATGATGCGATATCTACACTGAAGACCAAGCTTTGCCCTCAGGCTTCTCTGATTACTCCTAATATTTACGAAGCGGAAGTATTATCGGGTATGACGATTAAGACTCTTGCCGAAGTACGAGCCGCCGCAAAGATCATTCATCAATTAGGTTGTCAACATGTGTTGATAAAAGGCGGGCACTTACCCGAACAGCCAGGTACGGACCTCCTCTACGATGGTCGGTTTTTTCGGATGTATAAAGGCGAATATATCCAGACTCAGAACACTCATGGCACCGGCTGCACCTTGGCATCAGCCATCGCAGCACACCTTGCAAAAGGGAAACCCATGGCTGATGCGATCGACGCCGCAAAGACATACACCACTGAGGCCATTCGGCATAGTTTTACACTCGGCAAAGGCCATGGGCCAACGGACCATTTTTACTTCCTTCAACCATAAGCATCCATGGATACCGTTTCACCACGAGAAGAAGAACAGATAAGAGAGACTTCTGTTCCCTTTTTGAATTCGTCAGGCCTTTCCACACCAGCCATATTGGCTGAACCCTCTAGACCAACGAACCTGGGCGTCATACTGTGTCATGGATTTCTTTCTGATAAACAGAGTCGCACCAATCGGCGACTTACCGAACTTCTTGTTCCTCAGGGCATCGCCACATTTCGATTTGATTGGTATGGCATGGGAGAATCCCAGGAGCATTTCTCCAACATGAGCCTCAAGCAAGGCGAGGAACAACTCGATGCTGCGTTTCAAGTGTTGCAAGAACGAGGGATGAAACGACTCGGACTCATTGGTTCAAGCTTCGGAGGATTCATGGCGATTCTTTCAGCACCCAGACAGCACAGCCTCCGGGTCTTGGGCCTCAAATGCCCAGTCGTGGATTTCCCAGAAGTCCTCCGTCTGGAATTCGGGCAAGAAGTCATGGAACGCTGGAAAGCCACCGACCACATCCCAAATATTGTTGGTGATGGCTCACCAGCCGCCTTGCATTATGCTTTCTATGAAGAATGCCTCACCTATGATGCTTACGCTGCCCTTTCACGCATTCAGGTTCCCACCTTGGTGGTCCACGGCGATCGAGACGAACTCATTCCGCGGCCTCAAATTGACCGTTTACTGAAGACCCTCAACACAACGAAACAATTATATTTGATTGAAGGGGCGGATCATCGATTTGAACGGCCTGAAGAGTTTGGACTCATGACCAATCATCTTGCCCAATGGATGGTGACACATCTGTCTGGCCAATAAATAGGGCGATCAGGAGGATGAGACATTTCAGTGGTGTCAACGTGGATCTGACCGACGAACAAGTGGAAGTCTTCCGTGTGCTCTATCCCATTTTTAAGGATGAAGTCTTCCAACGACGCGAACAGATGATGCGACTGACAGCCTTTGCCAGCGCATTTTTAGTCATGTTGCTTATCACAATGCTGGCTCTTTCCCCCTGGTCAGGACCGGCTTCTCCTACTCGATGGTTCGCGATTTCAGGCGTGGCGTTGTTTTCCGGTCTATTCGCCTACTTAATTCTCCAACATGCCGATCGACATCGGATGGCCAAGCAACAATTAATTGAATTGGAAAAAGCCTTCGGTCTGTACGAAAGAGGCTGGCAACTCAGCGGAGACGCCCTCTTTCCGAAGAATTGGCAATCCGACTGGACTGCAGATCGAAGCGTCAGTATTTATCTCACTATCCTGGCCGCGCTTACGGCATTGGTCATCTGTGCCATGCTGGTTCGGGTTTGAATGACAGGCTATTTATGATCACCCTTTCCGTTTCGGCCAAAGGATCAGACTTATGTTGAAGCCCTTTCGAGGTGTGGCTCCCATCGTGGCGGCCAATGCCTTTATTGAAGACACCGCAATGGTCATTGGGGATGTGGTCATAGGCTCAGACTCCAGCGTCTGGTTTCATGCCGTAGTCCGGGGAGACGTACACTTTATTCGCATCGGGCATCGGACAAACATCCAAGACCTTTCTCTGTTGCACGTCACACACGATACCTATCCATTAACACTCGGGGATGATATTACCATTGGGCATCATGTCATCCTGCATGGGTGCACCATTCGTGATCGGGTGCTCGTTGGCATGGGCGCGATCATCATGGACGGAACCGTCGTGGAAGAAGACTGCATTATCGGTGCAGGCAGTTTGGTCACAGAGCATACCCAGATTCCCTCGAAAAGCCTGGTGATTGGATCTCCAGCTAAGGTTAAACGCCCTCTCACAGATGATGAATTACTTTGGATCAAAGAATCCGCCTCCAATTATTCTCGATACGCACAACATTATATCTCAGACCAACAGGGGTAATTCAGTATTGTCCTTTTCCTGATACCTAATTTTACTCCCCAAAACCAACCATCTTGCCGACTTCTCTCATACACCATACGTCACTGCAACAACACCCACTCGTCATTCTGGGAGCGGGCTATACAGGCCTTCGGGTCTATCAACAAGCTATCGAGACGGGGTGGCAAGTCTTCGCGACCAGTCGCAGACCTCAGCTCCAATTGTGCGATATCCCCCCCGAACACCGTTTGCAGTTTGATCTTACTCAGGCTAAAACTTGGCCAACCATCCCCGACCCTGCGCATCTCCTTTGGTGTTTCCCAGCCGTGCCATTAGACCTGGTCAAAGAATTTCTGTCGGTACGCACCAGACAAACCGCCCGCCTGCTTGTCATGGGGAGTACCTCCGCCTACATACCAGGTGGGCAGCCCATTACAGAAAACACTCCCCTTAAGCTCCACCTACCGCGTGTCCAGACAGAGGAATATTTACGGACCACCTATAGCTCCGTAACCATCCGGCTGGCTGGCCTCTACGGACCAGGACGCCATGTCTACGATTGGATTAGAAAAGGCAAGATCCAGAATACCCAGAAATGGGTCAATCTGCTTCACGTCGAAGATGCCGCAGCCATTTGTCTTCAGGCTCTTGAACAGGCATCCGATGGAAGCACCTATCTTGCCAGCGATGGTCATCCGCGAACCTGGGAAGAGATTTGCTCCGTCGCCTCATCAAAATGGCGAGTCCCCATTCCACCTCT
This sequence comes from Nitrospirales bacterium, assembly GCA_041617575.1. Classification (GTDB taxonomy): domain Bacteria; phylum Nitrospirota; class Nitrospiria; order Nitrospirales; family UBA8639; genus Nitrospira_E. Next base: position 3,947 of record JBFJON010000222.1, read on the forward strand.
CACCCGCCCTCAACACTCGGGGAAACAGGTGTCCATTCAGAAACTGAGCACAGAGTTGAATTACACCTTCCGTTTCCCCGATCTTTACCAAGCCTTGGATCAAATTGAAGCGACGGCTTTATTATCCTAAAAACGGCAGTTTGGAATGTTCAAAAAGTCCAGCCCAAGTTCGTGGGGAGTCAGGAGTGAGGCGTAAGG
>JBFJON010000223.1:0-4143 GCA_041617575.1 Nitrospirales bacterium
ATGACCGATGTGGAACTTTTCGAAAAGGGTTATAACCGGGTCTACGACACCCTGGAGATGGAGTTAAATCTCAATCATGTCGAGCAGGTTGTAGGTGAAACTCTCAAACGTCTCACACCTGAGACACCACTGTCCTCCGAAATACTCACGCGGGAGTTGGGGAAAACCTTACATGACCATTATCCCGGCGCCGGTATTCTGAAAAGTGCCTACGAACGATCAGTCCCGGTCTATATTCCAGCCTTTACCGATTCAGAATTAGGATTGGATGTCTCGATTTGGGGAATGAATCGTGGGAAATCGGATCAGGCAGCAGCATCCACCACCGAGGGAAAAACCGATCAGGAAATCTGGAATGAGTTACGGCAGTCCTGTCCAACATTCAATCCTTTTTTGGATTTGAACAGTTACACAGAAAAACTCCTCTCAGCCAAACGGCTTGGCATTTTCACGATCGGAGGCGGCGTGCCTCGCAACTGGGCGCAACAGACCCCCCCCTATATCGAGATTTTAAACCTCCGTATGGGCACGCAGTTAACACCACCCCGTTTTCATTATGGTGTCAGAATTTGCCCTGAGCCGGATTATTGGGGAGGCTTGAGTGGCTGCACCTATAAAGAAGGAGTTTCCTGGGGGAAATTCGTTCCGCAAAAAGAAGGCGGACAATTCGCGGAAGTCCTAAGCGACGCCACGGTCGTCTGGCCTTTACTGATGATGGGCCTGCTAGAAAAATCTGGCCGATAAGACTATGATAGGACTGAGGGGAAAAATTGAACATCAAAAGGGGTCAGACTCGACTTAAATTGACAGGGACGCCAATTCGGGACACAGGCTTTCGAATCAAGTTTGTCCCCTTTTATTGATGGTCTTCATGTGGGAATGTGGGTGAAAGGAATTCTCCTAACTCTCACTCTCGACAACTCCAAGTGAGCATGCGACAATGCAGCAACCCCAGCTGCCTCTCTAGAATAGAACCGGAGTGCCTTTCCTAATGAAAACCGAACCAGCTTTCAAAACTCTCTTCCTGCTTGGCGTATGGATCGGAATCATGCTGATCGCCATTCCCTCAGAGGGAGAAGCACCAGAATTTTTAATCCAAGCAGACGATGTAGTCCGTGGCGATCCCGAGGCACCTATAACTTTGGTGGAATATTCGGATTTCACTTGCCATTTTTGTAAAAAGTTTTTTCATGACACGTTCCCAAAATTATTATCTGAATATATTGAAACCGGGAAAGTCCGTTTTGTGTATCGAGACTTTCCACGTGGCCTCGGCAGCCCGCTTCGTGCCGCAGGTGCCGCTCGATGCGCCGGAGAACAGAATGCCTACTGGCCCATGCATGACCGTCTTTTTAATAGTGATGGCCAATTTAGTCCTGAAAACCTGACAAAATTTTCCACAGAGCTGAAATTAATCCAGGGGCAATTTTCTCAATGTCTCGATGAACATAAATATTTTCTCGACATTGAAAAGGACCTGAAGGACGCAGGTTCCTTGGGCATTCGTGGCACACCCGCTTTTGTCCTTTTCCCCACGCAAGTGCCGGACGACCCCAACCTTATTTTGATTCCTGGGGCCTTCCCCTATGAAACGTTTAAGGAAGAAATCGAGAAGTTGTTGAATCTTCAATCCACGTACGACGCAACACCCCCCGCTACGTCCTAACCCGAAGATATTCCGTTTTCAAATCTTACACTGCTCACGTGTATTGCCTGATTGATCTTATTGCATGAATCAGGGTACATTCCTCTTGTTGCGAGCATTTTTTCTTATTTTAAGTCTCAACCTTGCAGGGAATTTTCATGACTGAATCATTGTCGTTTTGGCCAATTGAATGTCAAGAAGGTGAGCCCGACCTGTTTGTGTGCTTAACCTGTTTGGATGAAGTCTTTCAGGCGAAGGTTCCAGTCGAAGGCTGTCCCGGGTGCGGAGCCATTGGTGCATTTGAGCCCTTCAAGTTGGAAGCCATCAAAGATTGGGGCACAGATGATCTCATCCGAAAAGCCGAACAGGAGCCGTCGTCTTCTGCTCCGGTTCAGGATTTAAGCTCCGACCAACCGTAGGGTAAATCCAGCTACATTTCTTGTCTTGCCGAGGCTCTTCATGCCCATGATCGCCAGCACAGCAAAACCGTTTTTAGTCAACGGCCAATGGGTCAAGTCCTCTTCTTTGGAATCGGTGCACAACCCCTATTCCGGCGATCTTCTCGCCACCGTCTGCCAAGCTGAACCTGAGCATATTGATCTTGCCATTAAGACGATGGAACAAGCTGCAAGGGAACTCGCGGCTGTCCCAGGGCATGCCAGGGCACGGGCACTGACACGAATGGCTGACGGTATCGCCGCTCGGCATGATGAATTTTCTAAGACCCTTAGCCAGGAAGCCGGCAAACCTTTAACCGACGCACGGCGGGAAGTGGACCGCGGCATTCAGACCTTTCGTATAGCTGCCGAAGAAAGTACGCGAATTCCTGGCGAAACCATCCCCATGGATCTCACGCCAGGTGGCGAAGCATACACAGCCACGGTCAAACGATTTCCTCTTGGTCCTGTTCTAGGCATTACGCCGTTTAATTTTCCATTGAACTTAGTGGCCCACAAAGTGGCTCCGTGTTTGGCAGCGGGCAATCCCTTCGTTCTGAAACCTGCGCCTCAAACTCCACTGACAGCCCTACTCTTAGGTGAAGTTTTTCTCACGACGGACTTGCCACCCACCGCGCTCACGATTCTCCCATGCTCCAACACTTTGGCAGAGCGCATGGTTGAACACTCGACGTTTCACGCCTTAAGTTTTACGGGCTCAGTGAACGTGGGGTGGATGTTAAAGGGTAAAGCCGGACATAAACGCGTGTTATTGGAATTAGGAGGCAATGCCGGCGTCATTATTGAACCCGACGCGAATCTTGAAATGGCAGTGGCTCGCTGTGTGACCGGAGGATACGGGTATGCCGGGCAAACCTGTATTTCCGTTCAACGGATTTTTGTCCACCAATCGCACTATGACCGGTTTCTTCAATTGTTTGTCGACAACGTTCGAGGGTTGGCAATGGGGGATCCAGCCTTGGACACCACTGTGGTTGGGCCATTAATCAACGAACAGGCTGCTATCCGTGTCGAAGCATGGATTCAGGAGGCCGTGTCACATGGAGCAAAAATTCAAACGGGAGGAAGTCGAAAGGGCTCCGTGATGGAACCCACCGTCCTCACCAATGTCAGCAGTACCATGAAAGTCTGTTGCGAAGAAATCTTTGGGCCAGTGGTGACTATCAGCCCCTACACCAAACTTCAGGATGCTTTAGAGCTGATGAATGACTCGCCCTTTGGACTGCAAGCCGGCATTTTTACCAAAAACATCGATGCGATGTATCAAGCGTACGCCAGACTAGAAGTAGGGGCGGTCTTGGTCAATGAGGTTCCCACATTTCGTGCTGACCACATGCCGTATGGCGGCATAAAAGATTCTGGATTAGGGCGGGAAGGCGTGCGGTACGTCATACAGGAATTGACCGAACCCAAATTGCTCATCGTCAAATCGCCATCCTGACCTGTTCCTTCTTCCGCGATTCCCTTTTCTGACCTTGCGCCTTTCGTCCAACTCTTGTTACAAGTGGGCCTTCAAATGTGGAGAAGCCAAGAGTGACTCGTTTAGAGTTATCATCTAGGCCATCTCCTACATATCACCCCCACCTCTAACCACACAAACAAAGGAGTCACGATGGTCCCAACACATATGTTTCTCACCAAGGGTGTGGGTATTCACAAAGAAAAACTCACGTCTTTTGAAGAAGCGTTACGGAGTGCGGGTATTGCTTACTGTAACTTAGTAAGTGTGTCGTCGATTCTTCCGCCTGACTGCAAAATCATTCCACGTAAACGAGGCGAAAAACTGCTCAATCCAGGAGAGATCACCTATTGCGTGATGGCACGATCTGACACCAATGAACGTAACCGGCTGATTTCGTCTTCAGTTGGCGTCGCAGTTCCCTCAGGCCGAAAATATAACTACGGGTATTTGTCAGAACATCATGCGTACGGGGAAACGGACGAGGAAGCAGGGGAATATACGGAAGACTTAGCTGCGCAAATGCTAGCCACGACTCTCGGTATTAAATTCGACCCGAATGTGGCGTGGAACGAGCGAAA
>JBFJON010000224.1:0-4122 GCA_041617575.1 Nitrospirales bacterium
CCCTCGCAACAATATTTTCAAGGGTATTCCCTGAAAGCCATATTCCGCACTGATGGAATTTTCCAGATACCGAATATATGCAGTAGGAATTTTCTCTGCCCCTTTGACAAATAAGGCAAACGTTGGAGGCTTCGTTGCTACTTGCGTGATGAACATAGATTTTTTTGGATTACCACGGCTCAAGGAAATAGGATTTTTTTCGAGGAGTTGCTGCAGAAATAGATTGAGCTTACGTGTCTGAATACGTTTGGCGAAAAACGCTACCACCTGATCAATTTTGGAGAACAAGCGCGGTAGAGTCTCAGGTTGCACCGCCGCTCCGAACAGCACCGGAACATGGGCAAAGAATGGAAAGCGCCGGGAGAGCGCCAAATTGTAAGCGGGGTGTGCCTCAGGATCATCTTCACGCACATCCCATTTATTTACCAGGATGACGCAACCGCGCCCTTGTTTATGGATCAACCCCGCAATTTTGGTGTCTTGTTCCGTCACACCTTCAATACCGTCCAACACTAAGACCGCGACGTCAGATCGACCCAAGGCCCGCATAGCCCGCATCACGCTATAGCCTTCAATGCCACGATCGATACGCCCTCGCCTTCGAATCCCGGCCGTATCGGTAAAGATATAGCTTTGGCCTTCGCGGGTAAGAAGCGAATCAATCGGATCGCGTGTGGTACCGGGGATGTCGCTGACAATGAGCCGTTTTTCCCCCAAAATGGCATTCACCAAGGTCGACTTGCCGACATTGGGTCTACCCACTACGGCAATACGGGGAATCTCAAGTTGAGCAGACTCGTCAGGAGCTTGAGGCAGATAGGGCATGAGCGCTTCAAGTAATTCATCTACTCCCATCCCACCTTCAGCAGAAATCGGAAAAATGTCTTTCATGCCCAACTGGTAAAAGTCGGCGAGTAGGGGTTCAGACTTTGGCGTATCAATTTTATTGACGGCAAGAAAGACCGGTTTGGTAATTGGCCGTAAAAGATCTGCCAGCTCGGTATCCAGTGGAGATAATCCGACACGCCCATCCATCACGGCGATCACCAAATCGGCTTCAGCAATGGCCGCTTTCGTTTGATCTTTAATCTGCGCCACGATCACATCTTCGGCCTTGAGATTCAACCCACCGGTATCAACCAGGGTGAACATGCGGTTTTGATATTCGCACTCTGCCATATTTCGGTCTCGTGTGACCCCTGAGACATCATCCACTATCGCAGTACGATGCCCCACAATCCGGTTAAACAGGGTGGACTTGCCGACATTCGGTCGCCCCACAATAACCACCAATGGTTTATGTGGTAGCAGGTCCTCGCCGCTCTCATCTTTGCGAAGATTGAAAGGGAGGGGTTGGGTCTCGGGAGCATGTCGGGAACGGGTAGAACGCGTCATAAAAAATTACTGGCCTATATGAAAGATCTATTCCGAATGTATGAACCGCATCATTATACCGGTGGTCTTGGTGGATGGATATTTTCAAGATTTCGTACATGCCCTTAAAGACAAATATGCCGATACAACCTGACTTTCACAAACCACGCAGAATGTCAAAAAAGGAAAAGGGGCGCAGGCCCCCCACACAAAGCTCAGAGGCTAGGGTACCGTGCCATTGTGCGGCTAAGGAGACAAGCGTTTGATTTTGTAGGAGCCGCCCCATTCACGGGGGGGGATGTTCTTTTGCGTGCCAACCCGCGAGTACCACCAGACCCCGTCGGCGGTCTTTCCGTCTTCTGATAAGAGCACCTCAAAACCGCCTTCCCGGTCATTGCCCTTTTGATGCCACGTTCCAGACCAGAGGCGATCTGCCACTTTTTCAGTTTGTATGCGGCCTTCTTGCCAGGTATAGGGACCATTGCCCTTGGCGTCTAACGTCGCTTGGTAGGCTTTGTCTTCTTCTTGAATCTCCCACTCACCAGTAAGGTCGATCTCGACCGCGTTGACTCCAGTTTCGGTTGACGTGGCTTCTCGCTCCACCGTCAATGGCTTGATGGGTTCCCGCATGGATTCGTGCCAGTTGACGAGCATCCATATACCTTCGCGACGATTCAATACGCCGGTATCTCGCAACGGCCAGGTTTTTTTCACTGGGCCATCAACCGTTTGCACCTCGCGGTTATAATCAATTTCCATGGCAAACCAGGCGACCTCACCCTTTTGCCAGACTTTAAGATTGAGAATATCAATGGTTAATCCACTGAGCATAGAAAACTCTTCTTCAAAAGCTTGCTTGACGTCCTTCCACCCGATGTATTTGCGACCACCAATGGTGTAGCCCACGGTATCCTCGTCCGCCGCCATATGTGTTTCGAGGGTCTTCAAATCCATTTCGGCATTGGCTTTGACGATCATGCGAATGACGGTTTCTGGATCATCCAGTTTCTCTGGTGTATTGGCCCAGGCTCCCCAATTTCCACTGAGGAACATGATCATGCTCACGAGGCCAATCAAGAATCTGGCCTGTTTCAAAACTTTCCCTCCTATTTTCTCAATCCGCACTTTGTCGGTTTTTGCTGTTATGAAAAACTGACCTCTTCCTTTCTGAGTTGCTCTTTTTTCAGGAATGAGATCAATCTGAATATGTGTTGAGGGAAGAAAGAGGGGAAGATACTTCTCTGGCCTGTGCTGATCCGAAAAGCCTCAATCAGGTATGAAGATGCTTCATTGCCGCAGCACATAAAATGATAAAGACGCCCAGCCACAGCGCCCCACGCTGAAAAGGCACAGGCTCGACGGCCATTTCATCCAGCTCTTCTTGATCTTCCTGGCCAGTCGGTTCGTTTTTAAAAATAATGGTGTAGAGGAAAATGGTTAGAATCCCAAGCACTAAAAACAGTTTAATGAAAAAGACCGTGAGATATTTAGCATGGTGGGCCACTCCTTCTCCAGTCGCCATGACCATATCTTGACTCACATAATGCAGGTTGGCCCCCCCGGTAAAGAGAATGACTACCAAGAGTATTCCCACCACACGTTTATATTGCTTGTAAAAGGTTTCCGATATGGGTTTGATAAATTCTTTCGGAACGGCGGTCTTCAAACCAGGCGTCACAGCCATGACCAGAAAGGCGAGACCACCGATCCACACGACGGCCGTGAGCAGATGTAGCCAATGCACTAAAATGGGAATGAGTTGGTTGAGGTCGGTGATGACCCCAAGAATGGATTCCATTAGAACTTAAAGACAGGCTTTTCGTTGCCAAACCGGCGCTTGCGAAGTTCTTCCATTAATTCAATGGTGACGACCGGTATACCCTGTTCAGTGGCATGACGCTCCACACCTTTTTTCACCATGGCTCGTAGAAAATAGGGGATACGACTCAGCCGTTCTTCCGAAGCTTGATCCCATTCTACGGATGAGGCTTCTGGCACATTGAAGGCCACCTGGATCTTTTCCCCGCCTTTGGGTGTATAGAGACACCACTCGTCTTCATCCATCCAATCCCCATGATCCACGTAAGGTCGTGCTCGACAACCCCCACAAATTTCACTGTATTCACAATCGCCACATTTGCCCTTTAGATGCGGGTACCGAAAGGAATCGAAAATTTCCGACTTCTCCCACAAATCGACAAAGCTCGTATCTCGAATATTCCCAGCAGACAAAGGCATGTAAGGGCAAGGCGTCAGGTCCCCATTGGGGGTGACCCGCGCGTAATTGGTCCCCGCCAGACATCCACCGCCCATATAACCTTGGGCTTTGGTGATCGGGGAATTCGGATCTTTTTCATAGGCTAAGCGCTTGAAGTGTGGCGCGCAGCGGGCCCGAACCAACATATCTTGATATTTATCTTGGCTTTCGATCAAATGAACTAACACTTCTTCGTATTGAGAGGGAGTAATGTCGGTCAGTTCTTCTCCGCGTCCCGTACAAACCATGAAAAAGACGTTCAACACCTTGGCCCCTAGATCATGTGACCAATCGATGACAGCCGGCAATTCTTTATAGTTCATGGGTTGTGCACTGAAATGCACTTGGAACTGGAGACCGTTGCGCTTGCAGGCTTCGATGCCCGCCAGGGCGGCTTCCCAGGCACCTGGAACGCCGCGGAATGCATTGTGTTTTTGCGGGTCCAGAGAGTCAATGCTGATCCCCATTCCCATGACCCCGATTTCCACCAA
>JBFJON010000225.1:0-4121 GCA_041617575.1 Nitrospirales bacterium
CTTCTTGAGGAACGGTTTCGCGCGTCACCTTTAACATATAGGCCAAAAAAAACGATTCGAACTCTTGGCTCGCGCGTGACAATTCCCCTCGTCGGGCCAATTGCTCGATTTGATCTAATTTGCTTCCAGCTAGGGCTCCCGTAACATGCGAGGTCTCAGGTGGTCCAATTCCGTTTATCATTTCAAGATCTCCCTTACTAAATTATCTAGATAGCATACTGGTTAACCCTCATTCATGTAGTTTCCTTCAACAAACTAGGGGGAAAGGGAGTGACTAAATCAGTTCTAAATCAGCCTGCAGGGCACCTGCCGCTTTTGCCGCCGTCAAAACCGCCACCAAATCACGAGGGGTCACTCCCACCGAGTTGAGGGCTTTCACCAAATCCCCTAAGGTTACAGACCCGTCAACTTGAATCACGCGTTTTTTATCTTCTTCTACCTCGGAATCCACTTCCGGGGTGACCACAGTCTTACCAGCTGCTGAACCGATAAGACCCGGCGCCTCTGGCTGAGAAACATTAAACCGGGTTTGAATCCTGATAGTCAGATTGCCATGAGAAATGGCCATACTCGCCAGCCGAACATGTTCACCCATGACAATCGTACCGGTACGTTCATTCACCACCACTTTGGCACTCACATCTATATTGACATTCAGCCCTTCGACTGCCGCAATCATTTGAACAATTTTGCCTTGGAACCGTTCCGGCACTGCAACTTGAATTTGCCCGGAACTCACCGCTGAGGCTAAGCCATCACCCAGGTGTCCATTAATAACTTCCGAGACACGCAGGGCTGTCGTAAAATCGGCTTGGTGCATGGTCAAAGAAAATTTATTCCATGCATTCATATCGATCTTCACAGCCCGTTCCACAATGGCGCCACCGGGAATAATTCCACCAGATTGCTGGTTTTTCACAACCTTTGTGCCGCCATCTCCTGCTTCAAACCCCGAAGTGGAAATCGGACCCTGTGCTACAGCATACACCTGTTGGTTAGCCGCTTTTAGCGGTGTCAGCAACAAGGTGCCCCCTCTCAAGCTTTTGGCATTGGCCAACGATGACACTTGGACATCTAATTTCATGCCAGGCCTTGCAAACGGAGGCAGTTTAGCAGTCACCATGACGGATGCCGTATTGCGAGTAAGCAACTGAATAGGATCAATTTTCAGATTGACCCCCATGGTGTTCAACATCGAAATAATGGCTTGCGCGGTAAATTGTCCACCAACCACCGAATCACCGGTTCGATCCAATCCCACAATCAAGCCATACCCAATTAACTGGTTTTCGCGCACGCCCTCGATTGAAGCGATATCTTTGATACGGGCCGCCTCAGACAGATCAGGACCTCCAAGGCCAAAACCAAGCGGGAATATCCAGGAAAGAGACAGTGCAATAACCACAAACCAAGATACGGTTTTCCCCAACCCAGTCTCCCCTTCGATTAGACACACCTGTTTACAATTCTTCCCCAACCCTCTCAATTCCATTCCTTGCTTTCTTAAAACGGAGTTAGCCAATTGAAAATCCGTGTCGCCCATCCTGGCGTTTGAACATCATCCACAACTCCTAAACCTGTATAAGTGATTTCCGCATTGGCCACAGCGGATGACACCACGGTGTTTTGTGTATCCAAATCAATTCGACGGACGATTCCCTTAATCGTCATGGTCTGTCTTTCACTATTCACCTTTACTTGTCGCTTACCTTGAATACGTAAATCTCCATTTGGAAGGACTTCCACGACTTGGGCTGCAATCGTGCCTGTCAAGCTATCTTCCCTGCTGGTTGAGCCATCTCCCTCAAAGGAATTTGACGTTTCGGCATCAACATTAAACAAATTGCGAAAATCCCCCAACAGGTCATGGAGGTCAAAAAGGCCTCCGCTGGCACCCGCACCAACATTCGCACTCCTATCAGCCTTGGTACTGGCTTTCTTGGACCCACTATGTTGTTCCACAATTTGAACGATAACAATATCCCCAACACGACTGGCCCGCCGATCCTCGAACATAAACGCCCGGCCATTATCTGGTTCCCATAAAGAACCCAAGGAAGCTGGATCTGGTTCTGAGATAACATGAGATTCGGTTTCGACGATTGGAGGCTTTTGAATTTTCGCGCAGCCTATGAATGCAAGAAGTCCCACGCTCGTAACTAGCCACCACAGTAGGAATTGGGCATAGTCTGACTTGTCGCTCAAAACCCAACCTCAACCAAACCAGCACTCAGAATCGTTCCGATCACATCCCGCCCCGAGCTTTTATTCTGAACAAGAATCGTGTCACCGGACTTACCTGCGGCTTTGGCCAATCCAACGGCTTGGACCAACAACCCTCCCGACCGGACTTCAATCATGACTCGATCGCCTTTAAGCACAATGGGTGGATCGTCTAACATGATTTTCCGAATGGGCTGTCGTCGAGGAAGAGGCCGAAGAACTTGCTTTCCAATCACATCATCCGAATCAAGGATAAAATCATGCGTGAGAGATGGCACATCGACCGTCATGACCGTGACATCTTGTTCTACGACAACTTCCTTGGGCTTGATCCATCGTACCGGTGTGGTCACAGTAGCTTGGGCCTTCACTTCTCCCACAACATTAATGGTCTTGAGAAATTGCTTATTAATAAAGATCCCTACCCGAAAAGATCGGCGGCCCGTTCGGGCTCCCCCTGCTAATTTCTCAACCTCCAGATGAAGTCTCCCCGCTTGAACAGTCAGCGGCTTTTTAGGAAATAAGATTCGCACACTCACACGATGATGGGGCCGACCATACTGGCGAGTGATCGTGGAGAAAATAGCCTGCTCAAAGTCTCGTGCGGCAACTGATTGCTCTCCCAGTCGACCAGATTGAGGCTGGGCGGCTCGAACGCTTCCCGCATCGGGCCACCATGCCCCGCCGACGAACAACAGCCCTATCAAGAGAATTATTCTCATCGTTTACCGTTTCAGTGTGTTCACCACTTGCAACATGTCATCCGAGGCTTGAATAGCCTTGGCATTGAGTTCATAAGCCCTTTGAGCCACGATCATATTCACCATTTCATCGGCGATGTTGACATTGGAAATTTCCAAAAATCCTTGCTGGATCAACCCAAATCCCGTTGAAAATCCAGGCGTGCCTTGTTGGGCGGGCCCGGAAGCAGAACTTTCCGTAAACAAATTATTCCCCTGTGCAATTAACCCTGCAGGATTATCAAACCGTACTAATTGAATTTGACCCACTTGTGTGGCCTGAGACACACCCGGTAAGAGCGCAGAGACAGTACCATCTTGTCCAATATCTACTTTCAAGGCTCCAGAAGGGAGAGTGATACTGGGAATGAGGGGATCTCCGTCGCCTGTCACCACATTGCCGGTACTGTCGTGCTTAAATGATCCAGCCCGGGTATACATGGTTGTGCCATCGGGACGGGACACTTGAAAGAAACCGGCCCCGTCAATGGCGATATCCAACTCATTAGAGGTTTGCTTTAAACTTCCCTGAACATATTCTTTTGACACCGTGACCGGACGAACACCCAACCCAATCTGCATCCCGACCGGAAACGCTCCAACATTAGAGGCACTCGCCCCGGGTAAGCGCGAAATTTGATACAGCAAATCGGCAAATTCCGCACGACTGCGCTTAAATCCCGTGGTATTCACATTGGCTAAATTATGGGCAATGGTGTCGATATTGAGCTGTTGGGCGAACATGCCTGTAGAAGCTGTGTGCATTGCTCGGATCATAAATGTTTCTCTCCCCTCATTCTCAGAACTGACATATTATTTCTCGAATGACGCCTTAGGTTTTTCCCCCGCTTTCTGCCTTTTCACTCCTTACTTCTCACGTTTTATGTCTTACGCTTGGACTCGACCAGCTTGTATGGCTTGACTAGCCAAATCATCCATAGACTTAATCGCTTTTTGCATTTGTTCATATTCCCGAGTGACTTTGATGAGCTCCACCATATCCAACGACGGATTCACATTGGATTTTTCCAACATGCCCTGATGCACTGTTGTCTCACGGGCTCGGGTCGGTTTTTCAGGAACCGTCCAATACAAATCACCGACTTTGGAAGTACTTTCTCCTTTGGGAATTTGATCCAGTCTCAAGCTACCGACACC
>JBFJON010000226.1:0-4105 GCA_041617575.1 Nitrospirales bacterium
CCTCAGCAATTCCAACATTATATTTGGCTGAGATGACCAAGCAGCATGTGACAGTGGCACTCAATGGTGATGGCGGTGATGAGAGTCTTTTGGGGTATGATCGCTATGTCGCGAGTCTTTATGGAAGTTGGTATGACTGTTTGCCAAAGCCAATTCGACGCATCTTGGAATGGGGGACCCAGTTCCTTCCTGACGCTTCGAAATCTAAAACGATTCTGAGTCGGTTGAAACGATTTGTAGCGGTGTTATCTGAGACGCCAGAGCGACGCTATGGATATTGGATGAGTCATTTTGATCCCATCTTGAAACAACAATTATGTACTGATGGGTTTTTACGGAAAAGTGGGGAAAACGATTCATTTTCATTGTTAGTAGATGCGTTTCAGAACTCGGATGCTGAGAATTTCTTGAACCGGCTTATGGATGTTGATGTAAATATGTACCTTCCCGATGACTTATTGGTAAAAGTCGATATTGCGAGTATGGCTCATGGTCTTGAGGCTCGATCCCCGTTTCTTGACCATCATGTGATGGAATTTTGTGCCACGTTGCCCTCTTCCATGAAACTCAAGGGAAGGGATAAAAAATATGTATTAAAGCAGGCCGTCCGATCGTTGTTACCGGACGAAATTCTCAATCGCCCCAAAATGGGTTTTGGTGTTCCACTTGATCATTGGTTTAGACACGATCTTCGTGAGATGGCCTATGATCTCTTATTGTCCTCTCGAGCGATTCAGAGGGGGTACTTTCATAAGCATGTCGTGGAGACTCTGCTTGATGAACATGTCTCCGGGATCAAAAATTGGCACTATCGGTTATGGAATTTGCTCATGCTGGAACTTTGGCATCTGACTTATATAGATGGAGATCGAGACCTAGTTGTTGCTAGCCGGTATGGCAATACCTAAAATTTCATGAAAAGTGATTATTTGACTTTGGTGCCAGCGGGGAGGTCTTCTGATACTTCGAGTAATCCCAGCACCTCGTTATCTCCGGCCGCCAGGACCATGCCTTGTGATTCGATACCCATCAGCTTGGCCGGCTTGAGATTGGCCACGACCACAATGGTTTTTCCTACCAATTCTTCTGGTTCGTATTTCTTGCCAATGCCTGCCACAATCTGACGTTGTTCCGTTCCGATATCCACTTGCAGCTTCAAGAGCTTTGCAGATTTCGGAACACGGTCAGCTTCAAGAATTTTGGCGACTTTCAGTTGGACTTTTTGGAATTCTTCGATCCCGATGAGTTGTGTGTCGCTAGTGGACATAGGAGGTTCTGAAGTTTGAGAGGATAAACCAGAATTCTGGTCATCTTTTCCCTTGGCCGGCGAAAGGGCCGGTGATGGAGACGATGCGGAAGTATTGGTGGACGGCATGTCTTTCTTGGGAAATAATGATGCACCTTTGCTGACTGGATTGGTGTATGCGTACTTTCCCCAGATTGGGTAGTTCGATAGCGTGGAAGCTGAAAGGTCTACCGTCAATCCCAATCGGGTTTTCATGATTTCTGTGGAGTAGGGAATAAAAGGAGAAAGGGCATAAGTCAAAAATCGTAGTGTTTCAGCAAGATAAAACAGCACGGTCTGAAGTCTTGGTGCTTTTGCAGGATCTTTGGCTAAGGCCCATGGTGCGGTTTTATCGATATATTGATTGGCCATTTGTACCAACCCAAAAATTGTTTCTAAGGCGCGATGAAATTCAAGGCGATGAAGGTGTTCTTCAATTTTTCCAAAAAGGGTTGAGGCGGTCTGTTGGAGTTGATGGTCCAATTCCGTTTCGGTTTGGGGATCTGGTCGAGGGACCATATTTTGGGAGAAATTGCCAAGCATCGCTAAAGTCCGAGAACACAGATTTCCTAAGTCATTGGCGAGTTCCGCCTGGTATCGGCTATGGAAGGACGTCAGAGAAAAATCTCCATCCTGGCCAAAGGGCACTTCGCGTAGCAAGAAATATCGAAAGGCATCAGTACCGAATTCCTCCACCATGGCATATGGATCAACGACATTCCCACGGCTTTTGGACATCTTTTCGCCTTCCACCGTCCACCATCCGTGGGCGAAGATCGATTGAGGGAGGGGGCGTTCCATGCCCATGAGCATGGTAGACCAATAGACAGCGTGAGTCGTGAGAATATCCTTACCCACCAAATGTACGGACGCTGGCCAGAACTCTAGGGCATTCGAATGAGAACCGAGATATTCCAAGGCCGAGAAGTAGTTGACCAACGCATCGAACCACACATAGGTCACACAGTCTTGGTCAAATGGCAATTCGATTCCCCATGAGAGGCGTGACTTAGGTCGAGAGATGGAGAGATCTTCAAGTGGCTTTTGCAGAAACCCTAGGACCTCATTGCGTCGTGAGTCAGGCTGAATAAATTCCGGATATGCTTGAATATGTTCTTTGAGTCGATCTTGGAATTGGCTCATGCGGAAAAAATAGTTACGCTCGCTTACCTGTTCCACTGGTCGCTGACAATCTGGGCAAAGGCCTTGCTCCACATCCTTTTCCGTCCAAAATCGTTCGTCGAAGGTGCAATACCATCCGGTGTATTTCGCTTGGTAAATCAACCCTTTGTCATAGAGGGTTTGCAAACAGCGTTGTACGACAATTTGGTGCTGAGGGTCAGTGGTACGAATAAACCCATCCTGTGAAATATTTAACTGTGCCCATAGCTCCTTGAATTTTGGCATAAGCCGATCACAATGGGTTTGCGGGTCGATGCCGGCTTTCGCCGCCGCTTGTTGCACCTTTTGCCCATGTTCGTCCAACCCGGTGAGAAAAAAGACGTCATAGCCTCGCAAGCGATAAAATCGAGCCAACACATCTGCAGCGATCGTCGTATAGGCATGGCCGATATGCGGCACATCGTTGACGTAATAAATAGGCGTCGTGACGTAGAACCTTTTAGGCATAACGTAATAATTCCTTTTTTTCTATGAGGAACACCATAGACCTGTTCATGGTCAATTGATAAAGTCGCAGGTACCGTTTTGAGATTCAGTCCTGGGGATGAGCATGTTCCAGTTGGTCATGGAGATGAAAGAAAAATTGTTCCAACCCGATTTGCATGTTCAGATTGCGTTGTTGTCCGCGTTCAAGCTGATTTAACTCCTGTGAGAGTTCTACAATAGCTGAAGGGGTTATTCGCTGTGCTAAGTGGCGAAGTGCTGGTTCCTGATCCCGATAGAACATAGGAGAACTTGATTCTTTTAAAGAGAGCAATAGCAGATCTCGAAGGCCTTGCTGAAACCACTGGATCGCTTCTGAGACTTCGTTGGATTTAACTAGACTTTCGCTGATGTCAAAGACCTGTGTGGCAGATGTGAGATGTTCCCCAAATAACAAGGCCCAGTATTGGCGAAGCTTGACTTTCAATTCCTCAGGGTTTAGGTGAAGCGCTTGTCCCAGTCGGCCTTCCGAGAAGGTGGCAACCAGCTTGGCGTCGCTCGGCTCCATGGATGAATGCTGCCTGAGAAATTCATCAATGTCACTGATGGGGAGAGGGGAAAATCGAAGCGCAATACATCGAGATCGAATGGTCGGCAAGAGATGTTCTGGACGACTCGAGATAAGCAGGAAGAGACAATGATCTGGCGGATCTTCCAGGGTTTTCAGTAAGGCGTTCGCGGCCTCTGTCGTCATCGTATCGGCTTCGTCTATGAGACAGATCTTGTGAGATCCGACGAGTGGGCGATAAATGACCAAGTGTTCGATGGCACGAATTTGGTCGATTTTTATTTTGGGATTCTGCTTTTGCCCATCTTCTGGCTCAATCAGCAAACAATCGGGATGGATGGCTTGTTCCACTTGGTGACATGACCGACAGGTTCCACAGGCATCAGGTGTCGAATCTAACTGTGGCCTTTCACAATGGAGTAATTGGGTGAGGGCCATCGCTGTTTGCCGTTTCCCGATAGACGGTTCGCCATGAAAAAGATAGGCATGCCCAAGGTGGTCAGTCTTCACAGCGGTCTGAAGCCACCTGATGGGGCGATGATGTCCAATGATGGTGTTAAATGGCATGATTGAGGACTATTTCCGAGGTAAGCCTTTATTTTTTAAGGAAGAACGGGCTAAACACAAAGAAGCCTTCTTGTGAATAA
>JBFJON010000227.1:0-4073 GCA_041617575.1 Nitrospirales bacterium
AGAAAAGGTGCAAAGAGAATAATTAATAAAGAATATTCACTCATAAATATCAGTTTTTCATTATTTTAGGAGAGAGAGATTGCACGTTATATTGGGCCGTGGCCGTTCCTGGGTGTACTCGATCAACCACCGCTTGAACCGAACTATTGACCATTCGCAAAAATGGAGAGGGATACAGACCGATCCAAAAAATCATGACCGATAGGGCCACACCAATAGCCCATTCACGGGTATTCAGATCAGGAATCACCGCTGGCAAGTTCTCTTTTAAGGGTCCAAAGATGGCGCGCTCGTAAAACCACAAGAAATAGGCGGCAGCAAAAATGACCCCCGTGACGGCAACGGCTCCATAGACCCACCAGGCCTGAAAGGCGCCAAGTAAAATGAGAAATTCGCCAATGAACCCATTTGTCCCGGGTAATCCGATTGATGCCATGCCGATAATAAGAATGAAGGTGGCCAGCAACGGCATTTTCTTCGCAAGGCCCGTGCATTGGCGCACATCGGTATGCCCCAATCGTTCGTACATAAATCCAGCCAAGAAGAATAATCCAGCGGTGCTAAACCCTAAGTTAATCATGGTAATCAGGCTGCCTTGTATGCCTTGAAAATTCAACGCAAACAAACCAAGTACTACAAATCCCAAGTGACTGATGCTGCTGAAGACCAGTAACCGGCGAAAGTCCGGCTGAATAATGGCTACAATGGCCCCATACACTATGGCCGCCAGCCCAAGTGTCATTAAGATCGCCACCACGGTCTCGTTTCGTGAGGCATCTGGAAGCAAGGGCATGGAAAATCGGAGGAAGCCGTAGGTACCCATTTTGATTCCAGCAAACATCACGGACATCGGAATCGGTCCTTGTACGAGGGCATCGGGAAACCAGGAATGAAACGGGAATATCGGAGCTTTAAAGGCCAGGCCCAGGAAGATCAACCAGAAAATTAAGAGTTGTTGGCTGAGTGGAATTTGTACGGACAGTAGGTCAATAAAGTCAAAACTGTAGACCTGTTTCACTTCAAAATAATTTAGGCTTAGGAGACAAAATCCTACCAACATGAAGACGCTGCCCAACAGGGTATAAAGCACATATTTCAACGCCGCGTAGTGGCAATCTTCTCCTGGTCCCCATAATTTAATCAGGAAGTAGCTGGGGATGAGCATGAGTTCCCAAAAGACAAAAAAGACGATCAAATCGATTGAAGCAAAAATCCCCATGAATGTGGTTTCCAAAGCCAAAATACTCATATAAAAGGCTTTGGGCTTCAGGGTCACCGAATCCCACGAATAGAGCACCAACAGCACCGTCAAAAACGCCGTTAACCCCAGAAACAGCACGCTGATGCCATCCACGGCCAGGTGATAACTAATGCCGAGGAACGGAATCCATTCATGCCGTTCTGCAAATTGCATGGCAGCGGTATCAGGCACAAAAAGGACCAGCATACACGCAGCCACCAGCATTTCGAGCCCGGCGATGCCGAGTGTGGCCTTTCGAACGAGTTGGTGGTCTTTAAGCCCCCAGACCATAATTGCCCCCAGCAAGGGGAAAAAGGTCAGAAAGGACAGAAGGGGAAAGCCGAATGAAAGTTCTTCTTGCATACGGATCTATCAGAACATGCTGGAGTCAGCGGAGGATGGTCCGGCAAACCACAGCACAACCAGATGAATTAAAATGGCCAACCCAATGATAAGAATTGCGGCATAATGATGAACCATGCCGCTTTGCAATTTCCGCCAAGACCAGGCGAGCAGGTGATTGCCGTACCCAACAACATTCAACCCGCCATAAATCACGTGTTTTTCGGTCCAGGTAATCGCCGCCGCACTGATATCGGTCCCTTTGCCAATGCCAACCACGAAGCGGTCAAGAATCTGTCGATCAAACCAATCCCAGAGTATCCCCAATTTTTTAAAGGGTTCGACGATGAACCGGTCATAGAACTCGTCGACGTAATATTTATTGAGAAAGGTGGTATAAGCCTGCGGGAATTTCTCCGCCCATTCATTGGCCATCTGAGGACGACTGGAATACATGACATGGGCTAATACCCACCCACTCAAAGCAATAGCGACTGCCACTCCCATCAATGCCAACAACATTTCCCATTCGATTCCATGTATCTCGGCTCCCGTCGGAGTCGCTACGTCGTGCAAGAAACTGTGGAGCCATCCATGTTCTGGCGGGACTCCAAGAAATCCTCCTACTAGAGCTAAGACGGCAAGAATACCTAAGGGAACTGTCATCATTGGTGGAGATTCGTGAATATGGTGAGCGACTTGGGGTTCGACTCGCGAAGATCCGTAAAAGGTCAGATACGTCAGTCGGAACATATAAAAACTTGTCAGAAGCGCTCCAATTGCAGCAAGTAAATACAGGAAGTAATGGCCATGCACAAATGCATGTCCCATTATTTCATCTTTACTCCAAAAACCAGCCAATGGCGGAATGCCGGCGATAGCGAGGGTGCCAATTAGAAAAACTGCGTGGGTCATGGGGATTTTTTTGTACAGCCCCCCCATTTTTCGAATATCTTGTTCCCCCCCCAGCACATGAATCACCGAGCCGGCTGATAAAAAGAGAAGGGCCTTAAAAAAGGCATGCGTGACCAAATGGAAGATCGCAGCCGTATACGCACCGACTCCACAGGCGAGAAACATATAGCCCAATTGGCTGACTGTCGAGTAAGCCAGCACGCGTTTAATATCGTTTTGTACCAGTCCAATCGTGGCCGCAAATAAGGCAGTCACACCACCAATAATGCCGACTGTGGCTAGGGCAATGGGAGCTATATCAAACAAGGCATGATTCCTCACCACCATATACACGCCGGCTGTCACCATGGTTGCGGCATGGATGAGAGCACTCACAGGTGTTGGCCCTTCCATGGCATCAGGCAACCAGGTATACAAGGGCAGCTGTGCGGATTTTCCGAAGGCTCCAATGAGTAGGCAGATGGTGATGGCCGTGGCCATTTCGGTGGACAGCGATGAGGCTTGGGATAAGACAGTGCTGTAATCGAGCGATCCGAAATGGGAAAAGATGAGAAAGACGGCGATTAAGAAACCTGCGTCACCGATTCGGTTCACCACAAAGGCTTTCGTGGCGGCTTTCCCGGCAGAAATCTTCTCATAGTAATACCCAATCAATAAATAGGAGCAGAGTCCCACGCCTTCCCAGCCAATGAACAACACCACGTAATTTGAACCCATCACGAGCAACAGCATGGATACCATGAAGAGGTTCATATAGGTGAAGAACCGCGTAAAGCCTTCTTCTCCATGCATATAGCCCACAGAATAGAGATGAATCAGGAAACCTACGCCGGTCACCACCAACAACATGATGGTCGTGAGAGGATCAATTAAGAAGGCAAGATTAATAGAGAGATTGCCCCCAAAAATCCAGGAGTAGGCAATGACTTCCCGCGGTTCAGGATTGGCAAGAACGGAAACAAGCACGCCTAAGGTACAGAGAAAAGATAGGCCGACGGAACCGACTGACAAGCGCCCGGCCAACTCATGGGAATACCGTGAGCCGTAAAGCCCGTTGGCTAATACAGCCAGGAGCGGAAAGAGTGGAATCAGCAGAACCAGTAAATCAAACACGTTACCACTTCAAAATATTAATTTGATCGACATTGGTGGCCATCTTCCCACGGAAGATCACGATGATAATGGCCAATCCAACGGCAGCTTCGGCCGCAGCCACCGCAATGATAAACAAGGCAGACATTTGTCCGGCCATGGAATTCAAATAATGAGAAAAGGCCACAAGGTTAATATTGGCCGCATTAAGCATGATCTCCACACTCATCAAGACGACAATAAAATTTCGCCGGATGAGTACGCCGATTAGTCCTGTCATAAACAGAATGGCGCTCAGAGCAACATAGGCGGAAAGAGGGATCATCGTGGCTGTTCTTAGGGTGTCGGGGAGTTGGCCGATTCTTGGTATTCTGTTTTGGCAGGGGTTTTGGCCAGGACTATGGCTCCGATGACGGCGCCAAGCAAGAAAATCCCCACAATTTCGAACAGGAGTAAATAGTCGCTAAACATGGTGATGCCCACC
>JBFJON010000228.1:0-4008 GCA_041617575.1 Nitrospirales bacterium
ATTGCCACCGCTGGGCTTGATCACCTCCGTCAGTCGACGATCTAGGATGGGGTCTAAACTCACGACGTGCACAAACCCATCGGCATTAGCATATTGAGTTGAAATGGTTCTGGATAGATTTTGCCGGGCATATTCGGTCAGGGTGTCAGGATCTTTACTCACCGTGGTGTAATCGGCAACAGTCTCGAGAATAGTCCGTAAATCCCGAATGGATACTCGTTCACGTAGAAGATTTCGTAAGATTCTCACCACTACTCCTAGAGATAATTGAGTGGGAATGAGCTCATCCACCACCTTGGGGTACGTCTTAGCGAGGTTATCCAGCAAATTCTGGGCCTCTTGTCGACCGAGCAATTCATGCCCATTGGTTTTAATCAATTCAGTTAAATGCGTTGCAATAATGGACGGACCGTCAACGACGGTATAGCCCTCCATTTGTGCGCGTTCTTTTTCGGAGGGCGCAATCCAGACGGCCGGCAACCCAAAACACGGATCTTGGCCGGGTTTACCCTCCAAGCCCTTTCTGGCATGTCCCGGATTGATTGCTAATAAATGCCGGGGCACCAGTTCACCCTTGGCCACCGAAATACCTTTGAGCAAAATACTATATTCGTGCGGCTTGAGCTGTAGGTTATCCCGAATATGGACGGCGGGCACGACAAAGCCCATATCCAGGGCGGTCTGTTTGCGAATAGCTCGAATTCGCTCCAAGAGTTCTCCGCCTTGCGCATGGTCCACAAAAGGCACTAAGCCATAGCCTACATGTAATTCCAAAAGATCTGGAGGTGCCACGGTATCAACTGATTCCGTGGCAGGCGTTTCGGTTTTTTCTGCCCCTGGCGCGGTCCCTTTTTTGTTTTGTGCGACGACAGAGGCAGCCTCTTGTTTCCATTGCCAAAGAACATAAGCCAAAACTGCCGTCATCGTTCCAAGAAGCAAGAAAGCCACATGGGGTAATCCCGGTAGCAATCCTAAAAAGACCAACATTCCTGCAACAGCCGCGACCAACTGCGGATTGAAAAATATTTGCTCAGTTAAGTCCTTGCCCAAGCTGGTAGCTGTGGAGACCCGTGTAATAATGATACCGGCTGCCGTGGACATGATGAGCGCGGGAATTTGTGCGATGATGGCATCGCCCACCGTCAACAACGTAAACCGTTTTGCGGCCGCCACAACCGACATGCCGTGATCCAACACGCCGATCCCTAATCCGCCCAGCACATTGATAAAAATAATCAACAGCGCTGCGATGGCATCACCGCGGACAAACTTACTGGCACCATCCATCGAGCCATAAAAATCGGCTTCTTGTGCGATCATTTCCCGACGTTCCCTGGCTTGTTTTTCGTCAATCATCCCGGCGTTTAAATCTGCATCAATACTCATCTGTCGCCCCGGCATCGCATCCAAGGTAAACCGGGCCGCGACTTCAGCGATGCGGGTGGCTCCCTTCGTAATGACAACAAAATTAATAATCACGAGAATGGAAAAGACCACGATTCCAACGGCAAAATTACCTCCCACAACAAATTCCCCAAAAACACGAATCACCTCCCCCGCCGCTGCCGGTCCTTCATTCCCATGCAATAAAATGGCTCGAGTTGAGGCAATATTTAACGCCAAACGAAACAATGTAGTCAGCAAGACAACCGAAGGAAAGACCGAAAACTCCGCAGGCCGTCCCGAATTCATCGTGACCAGCAAAATCAACATTGCCAGGGTGATGCTAAAGGACAGGAGCAGATCAAGCATAAAGGGCGGTAGCGGCAGCAGCATGACCAATAGCAGACCCACGACGCCAATCGGCAGAAGCACATCTCCATAATGTGAGGGCGTCAGTTCCTGCTTCAGTCGTTCGCTATCAAAAGCCATGGGACAACCTAACTCGCCTGTTCATATGTGTTTCGCAGACGATAGATATAGGCCAGCAATTCTGCCGCCGCTTGATACAAGACCGCCGGAATTTCCTGACCAACCTTCGCCCCTTTAAATAACGCACGGGCCAGACTTCGATTTTCTAAAATCGGCACGTTGGCATGGCGAGCAATTTGCTTGATTTTTTCCGCCATGAACCCGGCACCTTTGGCCAGGACCACCGGCGCATCCATGCTGCGCATGTCATACCGGATGGCCACCGCCACATGGGTGGGATTGGTAATCACCACATCCGCTTTGGGGACAGCTTGTAACATGCGCTGTCGTGACCGTTCCCGTTGTAGGCTGAGGCGGCGAGAGCGTATCTGTGGATCCCCTTCCACATCTTTTGACTCATCCTTCACTTCCTGTTTGGTCATTTTTAAATCTTCGTTGTGCTGCCACCGTTGATAGAAAAAATCGGCGATGGCCAAAATTAACAGAGCACCACCCACTGCCCATACGATGTCTTGCACCAATGTCCAGGTTTCAGTAATCGCCACGGATAGACCCAAAATAGGGAATTGAACAAGTTGCACCATTCCTTCAGAAAGCACGGAATAGAGTATCCCGGCAACCATGGCAACCTTGAGTAGGGATTTTAAGAGATCCACCACCCCTTTCCACGAGAACAAGCGTTTGAGACCATTTTTGGGATTCATTTTCGATGGCTTGGGCTGCAAGCCATCCTCAATCCATAACGGCCCTGTTTGCATCAAAATCGCCGTCAAGGCTAAGGCCGCAACGATCAGTCCGAACGGGAGAAGAGGAACAAAGGCTTGATTGGTAATGTTCAAGAGCAAGGTATAGAGCGAGTTCGTATCGATCTGCAGCGTTCCAGCCTGTACCAACCAATGACCATAGTCTTCATAGAACTGTCGAAGCATCTGTGGAGCCCACAGAGTCATCACCCCGACGCCCCCCAACAAGACGAACAATGGCGGAAGCTCTCGCGTGACGGCCACTTGCCCTTTTCGACGCGCATCCGCTAATTTTTTCCCTGTGGGTTGTTCTGATTTTTCTCCTCCGTCTTTATTTTCAGCCATGCCCTAATTCCTGCAGAAGTTCCCAAAGAACGGCTTCCATTCCTAATACTGACTGCTGAAAGACCAGGGAAATGAACGGTAGCCCCAACCCCAATACAATAAGCCCCACAGAAATCGTGATGGGAAAACTAGTGAGTAAAATATTCATTTGTGGAACAAGCCGTCCCAGCAAACCCATCGTCACATGCACAAGAAACGTGGCGGCCATAACCGGAAACGCCAACTTCATTCCCGTCTCATAGGTACCTTGCATCAGACCTGTCACATCGGGAAGAAGCGTTGCAGATAAGTGGGCTCCAAACGGAGGAATCAACTGAAAACTACTGCCCAAAGCTAATAACACCAACAGATGCCCGTCCACTTGAAAATACAAAAGGGTGGCAAGAACCGCCATCAATTGACCGAACACTGGGGTTTGCACTTGTGACACCGGGTCGAGCACATTGGCCATGGCAAACCCCACTTGAAAACCCAGAACATTCCCAGCCAATTCGACCGCTGCCATGACTAACCGCATCGCAAAACCAAGAACCAGTCCGACGAGTATTTCGGCGGCTAAGGCCATGACCAAATGTCCAGGCTCTAACCAATTGGGCGGCAGTGAAAAAGTGACGACCGGAGTCAGAATCACTGAGATGGCGGCAGCCAAGCCAATTTTGATGCGTTTGGGAACGATTCGGCCTCCGAGCAAAGGCAAAGCCGACAAAATCACTGCCGTTCGCACTAAGACAACCAAAAACTGCCAGACTTGTTGAATCGCGATATCCCATTGCAACACCGTTTTACGTCATTTCCATATTTTAAAAAGAGGATTAAACAGTAAGAAGTTAGGAGTTGGGTGTAAGGAGCGGAAGGAAAAGTACGGACAGCTGCTCTCCTCACTCTTCACTATTGACCATTTCCCTCTTACTGTTCTGCCTTCCCTACGGCTCCTACTGTGTCATTTGAGGAATTTGACCCCATACACCGGTCATAAATCCCACGAGTATCTGGAGCATCCAGGGGAACATGACCAGAAGCACGATGAACATCGTGATAATTTTTGGCA
>JBFJON010000229.1:0-3990 GCA_041617575.1 Nitrospirales bacterium
CCGATTTTCCAATAGAATGTAAATCACGGGCACAGTGGATTGCTCTTCGGCATGCACCTGCTCTTCGATGACAAAAATCTCGAGAATTTGATTGTCAATCTGAAGAAGCTCTAATTTAGTGAAATCTGTATCGAGATGGGGATTGTCTGGATTGGTTATGCGCCAGAGTTCTGCACCGCTCTTTAGGACATAGAGAGCACCGGACGCAAAGAAGATGTCCGTGGCACCGGTTCCGGGATCAACCAGCTGGAGGGGATCGGAATGAATTTTACTTGCGTCAAATCGAGCAATGGTCCCATCTTGGTGCAGTACAAACAACACGCGTTCCGGAGTAACGTAGATCTCCTTTACATCGCGCGTTTCTGTTAATCTGGACAATCTGGCATTAAGGCTCGATCTCGGAAACGAAGCGGACCACACATTTCCTACAGTTGAAAGTAAATATAGGATATCTCCGACTGGAAAAATCTGACGAAAAGTCAGGTCGGCCGGATTAAAACGCGTGGATGACGTTGCACCCTGCAGAGAGGGAACGTCGGTTATGTTTGGTAATGGCTGATCGGACGTTTCTCCTTCAACACCTGAAATGGGAACGGGATCAGGTGTCGGTACATGCAGGCTCGTTTGAGTGGATAGGATATTTTTTTGCAGGGAACAATCAGTCAATTCGCTCGGTGTAACGCTGATTCGACAGCTGTGCAACTTGCCTTGTCCGTCGAGTAAAAAAATGTTGAGGCGACCCGATTCGCTCTCCGAAACGCTAACTTGCTGCACCCCGTCGAATTGTCCTAGTGCCAGCAAATACGTTCGCGTCGGCTTCGGTGCTTCTTCGTAATACGGGTAATAGTAGAAATGTACCTCGCCGTCCGGAGTCACAAAATAGGGTCGATCGACCTTGAGGAAACCGACCTGGCGCGGAAATTCGTTGTTGAGGAGATCCAATAACGGATCTCGCTCCTGATCAACGAGCAGCTCAAGATCACCGAGCTCATCCACGAATAGCACGTTGGTGCCTTCAACCATGATCTGTCGACCCGGACCCAGTAACGACAAATTTTTTAGCTCGTTTATTCTAGAATCGGCAAACCCTTGTACCAGCTCGGAATGTTGAGCGATAACTTCCGTCATTTTGTCTGTGCTTCCAACCTGATCGTATAGACAGGCGAGGTAAGGCAATAAAATTCCCAGATTGGCTGAACTTTCGCCGAGAGCTTCCGCTTCTAAAATCCTGATGGCAGAGTTTAGATGCGTCTGATGCTGTTCCGTCTGGCTATGGTGGCTGTGGTAATGGGAAAGGGCTAGCATAGCTCTCAGCGTTGCTTCTGCTTCCGGCGACAGCCGATTGGCGATCTCATAAAACACCCGAGCACGATTGAATCTATGGTTGCGAAAGGCCTCGTTACCTAAAGCGAATGCTAAGTTCCAATCAGAAAGGTTGAGTTGGGTAGACTGCGTGAGTTGAGGGTTCATGTCGAGTGCCATCATCAAGGCCAGCACCTCGATCATTTCTGCG
Source organism: Nitrospirales bacterium (assembly GCA_041617575.1). GTDB lineage: Bacteria > Nitrospirota > Nitrospiria > Nitrospirales > UBA8639 > Nitrospira_E. The sequence goes on from JBFJON010000229.1 coordinate 1,514, forward strand.
ATTCCATCATGGGGGCCAACCACTCTCCAAACATTTGGCTGCAAGGCGCGGGTCGTTGAGGGAATGGACTGACCATCCAACGTTACTCTGGGTGGATTTCGCCAGATGACAATTATTTCTAACTCTCCATTGTTATTTTGCACCACCTGCCCTGAGAATTCTCGGTAACCGATGGGTATCAGTCTCAAGACAAATTGCGTAAACAACTTGGAGGGGATCGTGAAAGTTCCAATGGAGAGATTGCCGAGGTCCAACTTTTCTCCCTGAGTCCCCCCGAGATCAAGCGTGCTGAGGGATATGTATCCCAGCTCGCCAAATCCTGCCGGCCCCTGCAATATCATGGGGCAATCATCGGCCGAGATCGGTACGGTGTTTGAGGAGATCACGCTTCCAGAATGAGTTCTGGGGTTTTGCAGGCTGCGAATGGCCAGGAGAGGAGCAGGATTTCCAACACCGACCTGGTTTAACTCTGCTATGAGTTGGGTGGCTACCTCTTCTCCGCTAGGAGGCGAACCTTCGATACTTCCCATAGTAAATGGAAGAATAACCCAGGTATTGCGGCTGCTCAGTAGCCACAAGATTATCAAAAGGAAAAAGCCGATCAGGATGTTCCGTTTCACATTCTGCCGGAATAAGTTCCACAACCAGAGGATGAGCTCCCAAAAATACCTTAGCACAGGACCGACCCACCGAACACCGAATGTGATCAGGAGCAGCGCGACCGTCAATGCGATCAAGATGTCCAGTTGACCTAAGATCACCAGAAACAGCTTATGCAACCTCAAAAGGAGCGATTGCCAGAGCCCGGTGAGCCAGTCTCGAGCAAGAATGAATTGAATCCCGATGAGAACGACAATCAGGTAGAGGTAAGGGTATTTCCGAATGCGGCTCCAGTGCTCCCGCACGGTACCGCGTATTTTCCCCCAGGGGAAGGATGGAAAGGGCATGATTTTTGGTTCCTTATCGGCCTTCAATTCTCCCAAATCGTCTGACTTTATTGAGGGCGCGGGCCCTTCCTCGGAGGGGCCTGGCTCGGGTACAGTCTTGATCAAGAGGCTTCGGAGAAAATTGATTGACCTTAGGATCATCTTCAGTCATCCTAGACGTCCGAAAGGGTGCACCAGGTAACCAGGCATAAATTTTTCAGCCCAATTTCCCTTTGCCCATTCCATTCGGGACAATTCATTTCCAATCTGAAGCAAATCGGGTATCGCCTCGAGATTAAGATCTGGAATTACGTTCAAGACCATAACCGGCCAATTTAGGAATTTCCTGACTCACTCATGGTAGATTTCCGTGTAAGGCCCCGAGTCTTGCGTGCAGGTATGCGCTTAGTGCCTTGATACAGCTCAGGTGCCGGATGGTTTTTGCGCAGGGCCAGAGGGTTCCGGCTACGGGGGCTAAACGCTTTGAGACCAGATCGGGGGCGACCAAAGTGCTGCCGTAATGTCTGAAATGCTAGCCAAAAGTTGTAGCTTTTTTCTCACAGACCCGGGACAGAGGTTTTCTTTTCGGAACAGGTTAATGCGCCGTTCTTCGGCAGTAAGATGCCCAAATGTCTGACCCCAGCCTTGATCCGATAAGATGGCCAGGATGTGTTATGGATGCCCGCATTGATCGTTCTCAGCTTGTAGGCGCGACGATGCGTTGATTATGGAATCAGATCAGACGGATTCTGGCCCACTTACATACTCCGGATTTTTCTGGACGATTTTTGATCTTGCCCCCTCTAAAATGTGACTCGGTATACTGTCCCTGGCAGAACCTATAGACAGCATAATAAATCAGCTTCACTTTGTCAACGCCTTCGAAGTCTATTCCGCAGTCCCTTACGATTGATGACAAAAATGTATTGTTGGACGACTTCATTTCCGATAATGATTTTCAAGCAAAACAACGCAATATAGGCGACACCTTTTTCAATGCACAAATCTCGATATTATCGGCAACCTTCTTGGCTCAAGGCTTGAGTTCCACGGATGTTGATACCGCGACCAACAAGTTGGTGGGTATCATCGCCTGTATTCGGGCTACTGACCCGGCTTTAGAGGCTTGGGTTATTCGCTTCTTTGGGACATTGATCGCTGAAATACTAAGCCATGAAATCTACCATGCCCCGTTACCGGTGGCATTCGAGCTCAATGTCAACGCCGCCAGTAATGCAATTGACACGGGTGACATTATGGATCGCGGTCAGCATCGTTCCTTCGCCGAACGAAGGGGCCTCATTGCCCTCAGCACATGACCCGACGACTTTCTCGATAACCTGATTGACGCTGGGCGCGGGGCCATTAATAAGCTCACTTGCAGCAATCTGGCGCATATCCATGCCAATTTCCCCATTCCTCCGGCGCCGCCATTTGACTTCTAATGGACCCAAGAGCCGCCCATGGCCACCATTAAGCACCACTTCATTTGGTGGATGCAATAGCAAGAGGCAGGGTGTTAAAAATATTCTCACCTATCGTCGTCAACAA
>JBFJON010000230.1:0-3990 GCA_041617575.1 Nitrospirales bacterium
AGGAAATATAAACCCCCTTTTGGGGCGAGCAGAAAGTAGCAAAGGGGCCACGGGGTGTCAATTATGTCAATCAGCATTTTTAACATGGGGTGGCGATTTTGGTCTGATGTGTAACATACGTCGCGGCTTCCTTATCAAGTAAGTTCCGCCATAGTATTCCTCTCGTTTAATAGTCAACCCTCCTCAATCAGACGACAGCAAAAAAACTAAGTCCTGTCTCCCCCCCCAATCACTCCCCCTTCACCTAAGGTGGTACGTGACTCCTTCGGAATAAGGCCCAAAGGATGTCCCGTACCCCACGCGATTGATGAAATTGAAAGAGCCGAACAAAAAAAGGCCCACACCCGACGATGCAAGGCTCTTTAGAAAAACCTGTGTATGGTATTCCTCTAGACTTTCACACTCTTTCGATAAAGCGTGGCGGAAACGCTATGGCACGTATATCCGCCAGGGGCGGATCGCCCACCAAGTCTCGATTGATTAGCCTCCGGCGGTGGTGAAGGCCAGCACAACTCTTTGGGCTACAAACCACCGGCCCCAAGGACGAGAAACCGTGTTGCTTCTTTCCCACAATGCACATCACTTACATTCACGAGGGAACAAACACTGGAGGCAGGGCAAACCCTCTTGTTTCTTTTATTAAATCAATTAGTTGGTAGCATGGCGATGGGTCTGTTCGCTGCAATGTCTTACGTGGCATAAAGGTTGCTTTAAACAAGAGGAGTAAGAAGACAACTAAGAAACAAGGTGGAGGCCATCATGGACTGGGCATTAGTGATCATCGGAACTCTAACAGCTTTTTGGGGAGTACTCTCCCTTCATCTTATTTGGTAAGAGCCACCCTGAACACCAAATCAATTCCTAAAGAAAAGGAAGAGAATCTATGTTTGCCGACACAAGCTCCTGGTCTCCCATCGAAACCGGCAATTGGGGGACGCTTTCTCCGAAGTATTTTTTTCGCTTCAAAGGCCCAGGGTATTTGTATTGTATGGGGTGTGCCCGTTCCATTCGATTGGTTTGCCGCACCAAGACCGAAGTCCGATGCTTGGACTGTGGGCAAGCCTTAGCCGTTGAAATCCTTTAAGACACGTGGATGGTCCTTTTCTGACAATGAGAGCATCTTGCGTCAAGAGTTACCGTCACCATCTAGCTTTTAGTAAACGTTTAGGGAAGAGTTGTCTGAGGAGTTCCGGCTGGAACTGGGAGTAATCCTAGTGAAGAAAACCCACAGGGATTGAAAGAGAACACGGAACCCGTTGATTTAGATGAAGAAAGGTGGCTGGGGGTGAAGGATTCGAACCCTGCCAATTAGAACCAGAATCCACCCAAACCCATTGGACTTCAAATCGATTCTGAGGGGATTACTGAAGTCGTTGAAAATACGGTAATCCCCTCGTCTTTCCTGCCTAACCACACGGTCTTTTGTTTTCCTTCAGTACTCAGTCTTATTCGGGAATCCTAATCCTTTCTCGCTCTTTTTAACACCTATGTAACACCACACTAAACCTGGAGGCCGTGACCCCAGGCGGCAGCCCTGTTGTTAGTTCCCGTTGACTCTGTCACACAGGCGCCTCTACGACATACAAATCGGGAATCGTATAGTTAAGGTACCGCCTTCGGCATTAGTTTGCTTGAAGATTGTCCCATGAATGCGACCGAACTTCATTTTTTTTGATGATGTGATGCGGATGGGTCATGAACAGTTCTTTTAAATGATGACCACATCCAGTGTAAGAAGACATGCAAAAACTGTCAACGAATGTGAGAGGGAAGACGGGAGTGCGTCGGGACAGGGGAATGGACTGGGTGAAATGAGTTTAGGTCTCGTATCGCATTCGAGTGCCTTGTTGGTGGGAGAGGAGAATTTCTTGCGCACTCAGTTCTTTGGGAAAGAACGTGCCAGAAATTTTAGTGCCATGAATGCTGGCTCCTTTTAAATTGCATTGGGAGAGATCAACCCCGCGAAGGTCGGCCTGACGAAAATAACTCCCACTAAAATCCACTCCAGTGACTTCCAATCCCCGAAGATCCACACTCCGAAAATCGCAATTCGCGAGTTCCGATTTTTCGCCTCCCTCGAATCGGGTGTTGAATTCGGTGATTAACCCATCTCTGAGTAGCTGATACATAGGGTCGGTTGAAATTTTTGGCTTCACAGGTTGTATCCTTTGCCTCTGTTTTTTCAATGAGATTATTATGCGTGGACCCTCACAAGGCTTGTAAAATGCCCGTGGTTAGTATCGGCAGGATTGGAGGGAGAATTAAGGAGATTGACAGGGGTGAGGGTAAAGACTCGCCTACTCATAGCGACTTTCATTCCCGGCATTTTCTATCGGGGATCCCTCTTCTCTGTCCTTTCTTATCGGAGAAGCAAATCAAAGCGGTGGCAGCCAGCCCAGAAACCCACTATTAAATTTTTCATCAGCGAGGGGGCAAGCATTGGCATATAAATACTGAAAAAGCCAATCACATCCAGGTGGAGGTCAATCGGCCTTTACCACTTTTTTTAAACCATTCATCTTTGCCTACCATCTTACCGAATTATAATATTTTAAGGATCTTCTCCCAAGCGAGGGGGCAAGTGTTGGCATAGAGAGCCTGAGAAAGCCAGTCATAGCCAGTAGATAGCCGGTTTCATTTAAGAGGGCAATCGGGCCCAATAGCCGGATGTTAAAACGGAGGAGCCTGCTGGACACCTCCGATTCCCTGGGTTTCGTCCAAGGACCACGATCAAGGGGCTATTCGGAGATTCGGAGACCAGGGTAATTCAACAAAGGGCGTATGGAATACGCGATCAGGTGTGTCGCCGCCTGAAAGTTTTAAACTGCATGCTCAAGCCCATATATAAGACGATCAATCTTCACCCCCTCACTTGGGAGTTGAGCTTAATTAATTATTGGGAGTTTTTACCATGTTAGTTATCCTTGGATACATTGTTATTATTATTTCGGTCTTTGGCGGCTTTGCGCTTGCTGGCGGACATGTTGCCTCACTGTGGCAACCAGTTGAAGTTCTCATGATCGCGGGTGGGGCAATTGGGGCGTTTGTGGTTGGTAATTCAAGTAAAGCCATTAAGGCCACATTGAAGAATTTGCCCGGAGTGTTTAAAGAAACCCCATATAATAAAGCCATGTATATGCAATTAATGTCATTACTCTACTCAATATTACAGAAAATAAAAAAAGATGGAATGCTAGCAATTGAAGCTGACGTTGATAATCCAAAACAAAGCGACCTATTCAAAAAGTTTCCCATGATTCTTGCAGATCATCATGTCACTGAATTTATTACCGATTATTTAAGGCTGATGGTTGGTGGCAATCTCAATTCTATGGAAATTGAAAATTTGATGGATTGTGAATTGGAAACACACCATCAGGAGGGAGAAGTTCCCATTCATACGGTAGCAAAGCTGGGAGATGGATTACCGGCTTTTGGTATTGTTGCTGCGGTTATGGGTGTTGTCCATACCATGGAGTCCGTCCATCTACCACCCGCTGAGTTGGGCGTTTTGATTGCTGCAGCTCTTGTTGGAACCTTCCTCGGTATTCTCCTTGCCTATGGATTTGTCAGTCCTTTGGCGGGCAAGCTTGAACATCGACTACATGAATCGAGTAAATTATTTGAGTGCATTAAAATCACACTCTTAGCTAACTTGAACGGGCATTCTCCCGTTTTGGCTTGTGAGTTTGGCAGGAAAGCTTTATTTACGACTGAGCGACCATCCTTTTTGGAACTGGAAGAACATGTTAAAGGAAGCAAACCCTAACAACAATGCCCATAATGATATCGCAATACCCGAGGTAATGTATGGCTGAAGATTCGTCTCAACAAGGTGCTGAAGATTCGTCTCAACAACCTATTGTCATAAAAAAGATCAAGAAAATTGTGGGAGGTGCTCATGGGGGTGCCTGGAAAATTGCGTATGCAGATTTTGTGACAGCGATGATGGCATTTTTCTTGTTGATGTGGTTATTGGGATCAGTAGAT
>JBFJON010000231.1:0-3979 GCA_041617575.1 Nitrospirales bacterium
CGCCACCACCAATTTACAGACTCCCAGCCCAAGATCCACCGGCTCATAGACATCCGGACTTTGCTCTAACAACACATCCTTGCCCACCACACCTAAATCAGCCGCCCCATATTCAACATAAACTGGCACATCACTCGCCCGAACGATGAGGACGCGATGTCCATGATCGGGAAATTCCAATATCAACCGACGATCACCGTCTTGAACATGATACCCGACATAACCAGCTTGCCTGAACAATGCGAGCGTCGGGGGAAGAAGTTTGCCCTTAGAAAGGGCAATAGTCACTCCTTCACTCATAGGACCTCTCGAACTCGTTGCACGTGACCGCCCAATGCCTGCAGTTTTTCTTCCAATCGCTCATACCCTCGATCTAAATGATACACCCGTGAAACGGTCGTTTCTCCCTTAGCCGCCAACCCCGCCAGAACCAGGCCCGCACTGGCACGTAGGTCGGAGGCCATAACCTCTGCGCCCGTGAGTACCGGAGTTCCTTTCACGACCGCATGCGGCCCATCCACTTCAATTGAGGCTCCCATACGATGTAGTTCCGGGACGTGCAGAAATCGTCCTTCAAAAATTGTTTCAGTCATCACACTTGTTCCTTCAGCCACAGACATCAACGCCATCATCTGTGCTTGCAAATCGGTCGGAAACCCCGGGTACGGTAGTGTTTTGACTTCTACTGCCTGTAGCGGGGCTGGTCGACGAACCCGCACTCCATCAGCATTCTCTGTCAGCTCCACTCCCATTTCCTGTATTTTGGTGAACATAGTTCCCAAATGATCCGTCACACAGCCTTTTATCATGACATCACCGCCAGTAATGGCCCCAGCCATCACCAACGTACCGGCTTCTACCCGATCAGGCATAACCCAATGCCTGGCAGCATGCAGTTCAGAAACACCTTCTATGGTAATCGTGTCAGTCCCTGCACCTAGAATTTTTGCCCCTCGTTTGGTTAAAAAAGCGCATAGGTCTGAAATTTCTGGCTCACGGGCGACATGATGCAAGCTCGTGGTGCCATCCGCCAAACAGGCTGCCATGATCAGATTCTCGGTTCCCGTTACCGTGGGGAAATCCAAATCGATTCTAGCACCCTTGAGGCGGCTGGCCTTCGCGTGAATATATCCATGCTCGACTTGGATTTCAGCACCCATCATGGCCAACCCCTTTAGGTGAAGATTCACGGGCCTGGTTCCGATGGCACATCCACCGGGTAGCGACACTTTAGCTTCGCCCAACCGAGTTAACAAAGGACCCAGCGCCAAAATAGAAGCCCGCATCGTTTTAACCAAATCATACGGAGCCTCAATTGACTGGATTTGGCTAGCTTCCAACATGACCCGTCCACCCTCGGTCCTCACTACTACACCCAGCAACGCCAAGAGTTTGGTCATCGTAACCAAGTCCCTGACTCGAGGAACATGATCGATGACGCATTCTCCTCCCCCCAATAAGGACGCAGCTAAAATTGGAAGAGCCGCATTTTTGGCTCCACTCACTTCGACAACGCCGTGTAATGGAGTCCCACCTATGATTCGAATTTGATCCATCTATGCCTGGCTATTTCTGCATCATGGATGACCAACCTGTTGAAGACATACCATCCGAGGAATACCCTGCGAATCAGGCTGAACCTTGATTACCTCCAAACGGTTGGAATTAGAGACTTCCTGGCACAGACAATCAGCTTGTCCCAATCCCACTTCCAAAAGGACAACACCTTCAGGAGCTAATAGGCCTGGCGCTTCTTGTAACAAGCGCCGATACACATCCAACCCGTCCGGCCCTCCGTCCAACGCCAGACAAGGCTCAAAATCTTTGACATCAGGAGAAAGGCGATCCCATTCTGTATGCGAAATATACGGCAGGTTGGCAATAATGGCCGTCACTTTACCTGCTAAACCGGTTGATAACAAGGGGGCTAATACATCGCCGGCCAACCACAAAATCTTCGTATCCACTTGATATCGTTGGGCATTCATTCTCGCGATATGTAAAGCATTTAACGACCGGTCTGAGGCAATAACTATGGCGCGATGAAGAGCCAACGCCACACTAATCGCCAGACATCCAGAACCCGTTCCTACATCCAGAATAACCGGTTGTGGATGAGATCCCAGATGGGCAATGGCCTCTTCAACTAGTAATACCGTTTCTGGCCTGGGAATGAGCACCCCTGGCTTCACAACCAGGTCCAGACCATAGAACTCCTGACTCCCTAAAACATATTGAAGCGGCTCTCGTGACGCTCGACGTTCAATCAAGGCAACAGCCCGCTGGTATTTTTCCGGATCTATTTGATCTTCAGAGTAGGTATGAAGCCGTAAGGGGGTGATACCTAAGGCCTCTTCTAAAATCCATAAGACTTCCTGTCGGGCATTGGCAATTCCAGCTTGGGTCAGTTTATCGACAGCTTCACGATACAAATGGCAAGAAGACATAGACGAGGGCATGATGACCTTCAACCTCACAGAATCGTGAGACATGGAAAGAACAGAACCTGGGAATTGTTATTGAAAAGAATTACTGGGCTTTGAGAGCAGTGATCAAATCTTCCAGATCACCTTCCATCACGCGATCGAGTTTATGCAAGGTCAGCCCAATACGATGGTCGGTCACGCGATTTTGCGGGAAGTTATACGTACGGATTTTTTCACTGCGCTCCCCCGTACCAACTTGTGATCGCCGTTGTTGAGCAATTAAAGCCTCTTGCTTGTCACGCTGGGCATCGCCAATGCGCGTCCGAAGGGTTCGCATAGCTTTTGTGCGATTCTTGAGTTGTGACCGCTCGTCCTGGCAGGTCACCACAATTCCTGTCGGAATATGGGAAATCCGAACCGCAGAATAGGTGGTATTGACGCTCTGTCCCCCAGCTCCGGATGAACAATAGGTGTCAATCCGCAGGTCTTTGGGATCGATCTGTACATCGACTTCTTCTACTTCCGGCATCACTGCTACCGTCGCGGTGGAGGTATGGATACGTCCATTGGCTTCGGTAGTAGGAACTCGCTGAACCCGGTGCACACCACTCTCATACTTAAAAAATCCAAAGGCCCCTTTTCCCTCAACTAGCAACACCGCCTCTTTAATCCCCCCTATCCCAGTTTCTTGGGATTCAACCAATTCAGACCGTAACCCCATATTTTCAGCAAATTTGCTATACATGCGCAAAAGATCTCCCGCAAACAATGCAGCCTCACTGCCTCCCGTTCCTGCACGAATTTCGATGAAAGAATTTTTATTATTCCCTTCATCTTCAGGGCAAAGGAACGCAACAACTTGCGCTTCCAGGGTTTCTCGACGAGAATCCAAGTTCTCCAATTCCTCACCAGCCAATCGCCGCATGTCAGAATCTAATTGTTGATCCTCCGCCAAAAGTTGCGCTTGGGCAATCTCCTCAAGAACCCGACGATGTTCTTCAAACATTTGGGCAATAGGTTCCAACTCTGCACGTTCCTTACTGAGAGAAACAAAGAGAGTCGGTTGATCCAAAACAGCCGGATCTGACAATTGATCATTGAGGGTATCATATTTATTGGCGACCGCTTCCCATCGACTGAGGAGGCCGCCTTCTCTTAATTCTGTTTTAGTCACATTAGCCATAAAGGCACCAATTATTCATTGTACGAGTTTATTGTTATTGACGTTTTCAGCACAGCTCCCCCAGTAGGCAGAACCATAGGGCACAGCTCAGAGAAGAACTGAGGATGTTGCATCCGCTTGACTAATTATATTCAACACCCGGATTGGGCGAATGCCTTCAGGGAGTAATGAGATAGGACAACGGAGAGTGGAAAAACTCAGCTAGGCTTTAGCCTTTGTTTTTGTCGTCGCTTTTTTTGAATATTTTTTATTGAAGCGTTCCACCCGGCCCTCGGCGTCGACAATTTTTTGAGTACCCGTAAAGAAGGGGTGACAACTGGAACATATATCGACTTTTAAATCTCCCACCGTGGTCCGCGTTTGATAGGAC
>JBFJON010000232.1:0-3977 GCA_041617575.1 Nitrospirales bacterium
ACTGCGAACCACAGGCTGCTTTGTCGGATCACTCGCGTCTACGAAGTACCACTTTCCATCTTGCTTTCGAAAGAGACTCAGTTCCTGGTGCTCTTGAAGACCCTCGTCGGTCTCAAACTTGGCTTTGAATGCAACTGTGCCTACCTCATCATCGATGCCACCCTGTTGGGTCTCCAAAATCTCCAAACCCGCCCACTTGGTGGACTCGGCCCATTGGCGGTTGGCTTCCATGTCCGTTTTATCTCTGGTCTTGGGATCGTGCGTCTTCTCGATAAAGTCCATCTCCACTTGGGTATAAGCCGTGTACCGGGCCCGCATAAGTTGCTCAGCCGTCTCTGCTTGTTTCACTCCGGTGATAAACGGCTCACAACATTTCTTGAAGGTTTTTCCACTTTCACACGGACATTGCATAAACACTCCTTTTAGGTAACTGGGATGAGGTCGTAAATTCGTACATTGAGTAAGACAAAAAGTCAAAAGGCTTGCAACTGAGTGCTATTATTTCCGACACGGGTTTATTCCTTTTCAGGCTTCTGTTTGACGAGGAAAGTTACATGTTGGCTCAGCGCGGGCGGTTCACCCGTATCGACACGGCAGGCGCGGAGCGTATCAATGAAATCTTGTATCTTCAATTAGCCTTCGCATGATTTTCAAACCAGCCGCGTTGAATCTATCGGCGACTTGGAAAGCGGAAGTACGACAAAAGGTCTTTTGCGTCTATTGAACATTGTCCCTTCCTTCTTGAGATCCTTAAGAAGGGTTAAACCAATTAAAATTAACCTCGAGACGGACACCCAACACGAAAGCATTTTTCCTGCCTGGAACCGTGCCGGGATTAATGACATATTGCACATCCGGTTGAATAAAGAGATTGTGGTTCACAAAGATGGAATGTGTGACCTCCAACGCGATCTCGGCGGTATCGACCTGTTGTCCTGCCCTTCGTTGAGACCGTTTATAATACTTGCTATTGACTGCCGCTGCGGCCCCTATTCCTGTTTGGTCGAATTTCCGACCGGGCAATAATCCGGTATAGACCAGCCCGCCGCCATAATACTGGGAAAAGCGGTTTACCCTGGGATCAGCCATCCCGGCCCGACCAAAGATAGTCAGTTCCTGATCGGTGTCATCATGTTCATGATACACATCATATTCCGCTAACCCATACATGCCGTAGGTGCCATGACGTTTGACGGGTTCGCCCGAACTATCAATTTTGCTGAGATGATCCAGAGAGGTCGTATACCCCCAGAATCCGATGGCAGCTTTTGCTTCATATTCGAGAGGAGCGGACCTTCCAACCCGACGAAAGGTCAGTCGACGAGGTTTGCCCTTGTCTATGTCGCCTTTTCTGAATTTGTAGTAGGCAAATTCCATAGCCCCGAAAAGGCCATCGTCTTCACGTAACTGGATGTGAGTGCCGTGAGGATCATTGGGATCACCCGGGACTCCATCGGCAACCACAGCACGAATCATCAGACCATCAGTCACGATGGCTTGCCCCCGGATCCCCAGAGAGGTTGCAGGAAAGGTAGACGGGCCGTTTTTCCCACTGGCTGCCAGTTCTGCCCCGGTCCCAAATGAGCTATTCACAAAAAGTTCAGATGAAGACACCATGACATCAAATTCCGAGGTCACATCATACAGACCGCCTAGGAGGGAAAAGCGTTCGAACAGGTTTTGTTGGTACCAGGCTTCAAACAGTTTCCATGTATTGGGTGCCGCAATGTTGCTCACGGCCTGGATGTCCCCGACATGTTTGCTGGGGTCATCTCCATACGTACCCAAGCCATACACGAAGAGCGTGCCCTGCCAACCCGAAACGAGTTTCTTGGTATCTATCGTCAGTAGGAGATCCAGATCTCCAACGGTTTCGGTTTTTCGACGAATGCCGCCGGAGACATTAGAAAGGATATCCAATGTATTGGTGGTTTCCACAAGAATCCCATGATCATTCATGGTGCTTTGAAATGCCTTCCATGTGCCGAGAGCGGTATTGAGGCTTTCAAACCGATGGAACTCCTCGGAATTGGCAAATCCTGGATTCAAGCAGACCCAAAGTATCAGACCACAAAAAAATTGGAGGAAATTTTTTGCCCTATAGAATGGCATTTAATTGAGTCATGCTCCCACATGCCCCGGGTAAGAGATTGTGCGAATTAGGTCGTGTTTTCAAAGAGGGCGACAAGGTTCTCGCCTTTGTGGTACACAGGTCATCCATGCACAGAAAGAATTGCCGGATATCTTTTATGGTCTGCCACCTTTTCCTTTTTTATATCCGACTATGATTCCTTCTCATTCTTTTGCTTGGCAAGGTGAGTGAGATAGTGATCGAGGTGTTTGGCAAATAATTGGCGATCTCGTTGACTCAGCGCAGATGGTCCACCCGTCTCTACACCGCTCGCGCGGAGTGTCTCCATGAAATCTCTCATCGTCAGCTTGGCTTGAATCGTATCGGCCGAATGCATCTCACCGCGTGGATCAAGCGCATGCCCGCCTTTATCGATGACCTCAGCGGCCAGAGGAATATCTGCGGTAATCACTAGGTCATCGACTTCTACTCTTTTTACGATCTCGGAATCAGCCACATCGAAGCCATCGGCCACTTGGATGGCAGAAATATAAGGCGAGGGCGGGGTGTACAACAGTCGATTCGCGACGAGAGTCATCGGCACGGCTGTTCGCTCTGCCGCGCGAAACAAAATCTCTTTAATCACCTTGGGGCAGGCATCCGCATCAACCCAAATGGACATGCCCAGCCTTTGTAAAGCTTTGTGAGCTTTTTTGAGGAATTTCTAACACCGTTCTAGATCGAAAAAAATAAATGAGCCGCGATCCCATTTCACAAATGCCGGTGTTTCTTCTTCATTCACATTCCGTGACCCATACCCCGACATGAAGCGTCGATCCTGGAGGACCGACAAAGGTTCCCTCTACCGGCGGTACGGATTCGGGCAATCTAGCCACTGCCACCGCAAAATGATCAGGTCCGGCTATGGCGCCGACCGTAGGATCGAACCCCTTCCAGCCTGCGCCTGGTAAGTATACTTCGGCCCAGGCATGAGTTGCGCCATAATCTGTGGCCGATGGGGGGGCGTGGAGATACCCGCTCACAAAGCGCGAGGCGAGACCTAAGCACCGCGCGGTTTCCATAAAGAGCAACGCAAAGTCACGGCATGAGCCAGTGCCGAATTCCAGTGTTTGGGCCACAGTTTGTACGCCGGATTCTTCCCGTATTTTATATGACAGCGTGTGGTGGATGTGGGAGGCAAGTCGCTGCAGGAGGGTGTACGTTTGAATTGGTTCCTCTGGCTGCCAGAAACTTTCAATCCATTTGGTCAATTGCATTTTAGTCTTCTCTTCCGGGAAGGCCATATGGGGTAACAACATGATCCGGTCATCGGGTTGATAGGTAAACGGGTAGGCTACCGCGTAGTCGGCCACAAGAAAGTCGAGTGGAGCCTCATTGAATTGTTGAATGATGACTTCGCTCTCAATCGCTAGCTGGTTGGCGGGCACATCGAAAATTGCTGTGGCAACCGAATTGCCTTCCACGTCCCGGTGCCAAAGCAGGGTTGCTGGCGGTGTGATTGTGAGGATTGAAGATTCAATGTGCAGGTCATAGTCTTCTCTCGGGCGCAACCGCAAGTAATGGGGCCCGAGCGTCACCGCACCGGAAAAATTATAATAGGTCCGATGAAGAATCTTATACCGCTGCATACTTTATCCTATTCTGCAATTTTAACTGCAGCAAAGAATTGGTTAAACATTCTAATTGAGGATCGCCAGAAAGAGGGGGGATCCTTCAGAGGGATATCAGAACTTTTGTGTTTAGTATAGAAATTGTAAATATTTTCATGGGAAGACTTTTCCAGATGGGCATAAGGCTAGGTATCTTTTAGCCATTCCTTTGTCTTGTGTGGCCATATACCCAATCAGACAGCCTATCATGCAGTATTCTAGGTCAAGATATTCAT
>JBFJON010000233.1:0-3974 GCA_041617575.1 Nitrospirales bacterium
CCGAATCACATCTCCTTGGGTGACAACCTGAAAATATTAGGCGGCCCAATAACCTATTTGGGCCTGACCATCAGTCTCGTCATTCTGTGGATTGTATCTCGGTTGCGAAGTGCCAGTTGGAGGTATTTCGGTTTGATTCGCCCGAAAAATTGGTTCCGCACCTTGCTGAAGAGTCTGGGCGTCGCCCTCGCTATTCTCCTAACCGTCAAACTGATCATTAATTCCATAATGAATACCTTGCCGGGTGCTGGCAATCAAGACTTGAGCCGCTTTGACTATCTAAATGGTGACCTTCCGAATTTGATTATCATGCTGGTGAATATCTGGATTACTGCCGCCTTCCTGGAGGAATTCTTATTTCGCGGCTACCTGTTGAATCGGCTCATCGAGCTTATCGGTTCGCAAACCAAAATTGCCTGGATATTCGCCGTCGTTGGGCAGGCAGTTATCTTTGGTTTAGTCCACGCTTACCAAAGTCCAGTTGGGATGTTCAAAGTCGGCCTGATTGGTTTGGTCTTTGGATTAGCCTTCCGGCCTGTAGGACGGAATCTATGGTCGCTAATTCTCGCTCATGGCTTGATCGATTCTCTGGATATGGTGACCCATTATTTTGGTGGATAACACCTTCAATCAACACATAAATTCTACAAAACAACACCGTTCAATTGATATATTAGCCATCGAAAATAAACTTTTAGAACGAAAAGAAGATAAAAAATGCACATAGATAAAAATACTCCCAAGCTTGCCGGGGCCGCATTCCTCCTTCAGGCAGTTGCATCCATTGCCGCCACGTTCATGTTAACCCCATTGATCGTGACGGATAACATCATCACTACAATGACCAATATTGCTAATCATGCCACCCAAATGCGGGCAAGCATCCTGGGAGAGATGATCGCTGTGATTGGCATCGTCATGCTGGGGACTCTGCTCTCCCAAACCCTGAAGGAACAAAACCGGGGTACAGCCCTCGCGGCCTTCGGATTATATATCCTGACAGCAGGGATCATTGCTTTCAGTAGGGCAGCAGCTTTCGCTCTCTTACGCGTAAGTCAAGAATCTGTCATCGCTGGACATCCGGCCAATTTGCAGACACTGGGTAACCTGTTCTATGAATTACAGGAATTTGGATACTTTCTGCATATGTTGCCCTATACACTTGGAGCTGTGATGTTCTATTACCTGTTCTATAAATCAAGATACATCCCGCGCGCGCTAAATCTATGGGGGCTTATAGCAGCATCTCTGGCTTTCATGGGATCCCTGTTCGATCATTTGGGTTTTGATGTGCCATTATTTGTATTCGTTCCAAACTTGCCGTTTGATTTTGCCATCGGCTTATGGTTGATCGGCAAAGGCGTAAGGATTACCAAAAATGGTAGATGAAAACAGCCATAAACTTACCCTTGATCGACCGGCAATCTACCAAATCAAAGTGCCGGGTGTGCTCAAGGAGAAGTGGATAAATATCGATGGTGAGATATCGGTTTTATTTGAAAAAGATAATGATGGCACACCAATCACCACACTAACCGTCACCGTCGATCAAGCTGCTTTACACGGCCTATTGCGGCGACTCTACTTCCTGGGTTTGCCCTTGATTTCAGTTATCCATATTGATGAAAGGAGATTCGTATGAAACGCCCGTTTATGCTCTGGCCTCTGATCATCGTACTCATTTTTTTAGCCCTGGGTGGCTTCTCTGGGGGCATCCCCATGTTAGCCGACCCTGCGAATGGCGGCTATTTAGATTTTGGTGAAATGCTACCGGACTTGCCAGTTCCCAATTTCATTCTGCCTGGTCTTTTTCTGCTCATCGTTATGGGGATATTTCCGCTTTTGCTGGCTTATGCGTTGATCACCCGCCCAACCTGGCGCTGGCTTGATCGAATTTCCCAATGGAGCAAGCATCATTGGGCCTGGACCGGGTGTCTGTTTCTGGTGGTTATTATCGCCGTCTGGTTGGCATACGAAGCATGGCTAATTGGCTGGTTCCCTATCACAACGGTTACTCTGGTCCTTGGAATCTTGATCCTGCTGTTTGCGATGCTTCCAAGCGTGCGAAAATTTTTTATGATCTAAAAGCGGAATAAGAAGATTCGCATCAAATAACGGAAAGGGATGACACAAATGATGAAACAACCTCAATATATAGAAGAAAAGATCATAATTGAATTCGACACCAAAGAATTGCAGGGGATTTTGACTTTTCCGATTTCAGAGAGCCCCCATCCTGCTGTTATTCTCCTGCACGGCTCGGATCGATCCCCAAAAGAAGACCCGTATTACAAAGCACATGCCGACAATCTGATTCAATCTGGTTTTGCCGTACTGCGTTATGATGGCCCTGGATGGTCAGGCGGGGCTGAAACATTGGAATCGCGCGTCGATGAAGCGATTTCTATCGTTAAATTTCTCCAGTCACGCCCGGAAATTCAACCCGATTCAGTTGGTCTCTGGGGCATCAGCCAGGGCGGGTGGGTTTGCCAGATGGCCGCGGCAGTCTCTGATAAAGTTGCCTTCATCATCCCAACATCAGGGCCTGGGGTAACCCCCGCTGAACAAGAAGTCTTCCGTGTTGAAGCCGAGAGTAAATCCGCTGGTTTTAGCGATATCGAAGTTCGTCAAGCGACCCTCATGCGGCGGTTAATGGTGGATATCGTTTTGGACAATCCGGTTTATCCGGGGGTTAATCAAGCCGAAGCAGAGAGAGTAGGACCGGGGCCCTGGGATGATGTCATTGATTTGGTTTATAGTTCTCAGCCCATTGAGCCAACCGTTGAGTTCGAGAAAGTGCTTGAGATGTTTCATGCCGTCCAAGGAGAAGCATGGACGAAGGCCCTGCATCTCGATCAAGTTATCCCCATGTTTGATAGTCTACCCCCTCAGGCCTGGGAGACAGCTAAGGGCCAGATGAGGGCTGTGCTAGATGTAAACCCAGCTGACTTTCTGACAAATGTGCATTGCCCGGTATTAGCAATCTTTGGCAAAGACGACACATCGATCCCGGTAAATAAGAGTGTAGCGCGATACCAAAAATACCTGAAAGAAGCCGGTAATGAAGATGTGACCATCAAAATCTTCCCCAGAGCCAGCCACACCATTCAGGTAGATGGCGATTTCGCGCCTGGCTATTTCGACACGATCAATACCTGGTTATCCAATTTCCCTTTCAACGAAGGGGAAAAATGAGGTGAAACCCAACACCTATGCCTTTCTTCACGCCAATGTCATCCCCATGGATGTAGAAAGAGTGATTCTAGACCAAACCGTGATCATCCAAGATGGACGGATCACTCACATCGGGGATGCTGATCAGACTTCCACTCCTGATAGTGCTATCCAAATTTACGCTGCGGACCAATACTTGATTCCAGCCCTCTCCGACATGCACGTTCACCTTGAAGGGGACGCCTGGAATATCATGTTTCCCCCAGAAAAACAGATCTCCCTTACAGATCAGGACTTTGAGCAGATTTTCTTCCCTTATCTCGCCAATGGAATCACCACCATCCAGGTCATGTCGGCATTACCCGAACACATCGCTCTTCGGGACCGTATTGAACGTGGGGAAACTCTCGGCCCGCGATTAATCCTCGGCCGTATGATCGATGGTCTGGCACAAAGCTGGCCGCCACCGATTAATACCCATGTTTCCATCCCTGAAGAAGCACGTCAGGTTGTTTTGGAATCAAAGGCCGCCGGGTACGATAGGATAAAGGTTTACTCCTTCTTAGGCCAAGAATGCTATGATTCGATCGTCGCTGTCGCTGGGGAAGTGGGCCTACCTGTCATAGGCCATATACCGGATGCTTTATCTGTGGAATACGTCTTGGGAGCAAATCAAAGTTTGATCGCCCACGCCGAAGAAGTTATGAAACAAGCCCGGGGGGATTATTCACAAGAGCGGATCGATTGTTATGCTGAACTGATTGCCAACAGCAATACCTGGATCACACCGACTTTAACCA
>JBFJON010000234.1:0-3970 GCA_041617575.1 Nitrospirales bacterium
GGTTGGATAACGTTGTGTACCGACTGGGTTTTACTAATTCCCGTACCCAGGGCCGGCATTTTACCCGTCATAGTCATTTTACGGTTAACGGCAAAAAGGTCAATATCCCGTCCTATATCATCCGGGTGGGAGATGTGATTGATGGGCAAACAAAAAACTTTTGACGCTGCGTATGACGCAATGGACCAACTAGGAAACATCAAACTCTCTGCGAATGGGGACACCCTTCCGCCTACACCCAACCGCGATGCCTACGGGGAAATTGGAAGCAGACATGAGTTGAGAAATCAAAATGATCTTGAGAACCAACCGAGGAAACCTGCGGCATCTTTCGGCCCGATGGTGGATTGCGCTCCTGTCATGATTTGGATCTCCGACCATAATAAACATTGCACTTATTTTAACAAGCAATGGCTTGAATTTACCGGGCGGACCCTTGAGCAGGAATTGGGCAATGGGTGGTCAGAGGGTGTCTATCTTGAAGACCTTCAAGACTGCCTGGAAACGTATGGGAAGGCCTTTGACGCCCGCGAAAAATTTAAAATGAGCTACCGCCTGCGGCGGTACGATGGCGAATACCGGTGGATCTTTGACTCGGGCAATCCTCAATACAACCTTGACGGCACGTTCACAGGCTATATCGGTTCCTGCATAGATATCACCGAAATAAAACTGGCGAAAAAAGCCTTGCATGAGGTCACGGGACGTGTCATTCAGGCGCAGGAACAGGAACGGAAGCGGATTGGAAGAGAGTTGCATGATGATTTCAGTCAGCGAGTGGCACTCATAGGTGTCGAATTGCAATTGCTGGCAGAAAAACAGAAGAGCTTGGGAAGCGACTTTCGAGAACCCGTAATCAATTTGCAAAAAAAGGTCGAAAGCCTTTCAAGCGATCTGCATGGCCTGTCCTACCGATTACATCCCGCGAAACTGGACCAATTAGGATTGCTTCCAACCGTGAAGGGACATATTCGAGAAATGAAAAAAATGTATGGCTTTACGGTTGAATTGGCCGAGGAGAGTTTCCCTAAACCTTTACCGGGCAACATTGCGCTGTGCCTGTTTCGAATCTTGCAGGAAGCGTTGTGCAATGCCAAGAAATACAGCCAGGTGACTCACGCCGTCGTGGAACTCAGAGGGACATCCGACAAGGTGTCTCTCAAGGTTTCCGATTCGGGTGTTGGTTTCGATAAGCCGTCGATTCAAAGCACGGCTGGAATCGGGTTTGTGAGCATGGAAGAGCGAGCTCGTCTCGTGGGGGGAACCCTCTCGATATGTTCAAGGCCGGGTGAAGGAACGCGAGTTGAGGTCGATGTCCCGCTTCCTCCGGCGATACGTCAAGAATAAACGAAAGGGAACCACCATGTATCGTGCGCGTATCCTGCTTGCCGATGACCATTCCCTTCTTTTGGATGCGTTCGGCAAATTGCTCGAAACGAAATTTAACATTGTCGGGAAAGTGCGTGATGGACGTGCGCTGCTGCAACAGGTGCGAACACTTAAGCCGGACATCATTTTACTGGATATCAACATGCCCTTATTAAATGGGCTTGAGGCAGGACGGCAAATCAAAAAAATGCTGCCGGAAGTTAAAATAATATATTTGACGGTGAATGAAGACCCGGATTTGGTCAATGAGGCGGTCAGAGCCGGCGCCTCCGGATATCTCATTAAAAATTCGGCGGCCTCAGAGTTACTCCATGGCTTGAGTGAAGTGACGCAAGGACGTACATACATTACGAAACTCCTGAATGAAGCTATGGAGGAATCGTTTGTTCAGGGGCCCAAAAGAAAACGGAACGCTCAACAGCTCACTTCACGACAACGAGAGGTGCTGCAACTTCTCGGCGAGGGGTATTCAATGAAACAAATCGCTTCAATCCTGGAAATCACTCCCCGAACCGTCGCCTTTCATAAATATCGCATGATGGAAGATCTTCGACTCAAGACTGGAGCCGAACTCGTTCATTTGGCTATGTATGAAGGTCTTCTTTCAAATTAGCCTATATTCTTTTCTTCCTCCGACCTGTATAACTGTTAATAGTGACAGTTCCCCCTAGGCCCCACAGGGCTATAATTCCATCATCTCAAACATTCAACGGTCACATATTGACCAACATTCGCCGTGTCTTCTAAAAACTGCGCGTCAACACTGCTCCGGGGAAAACCCTTTGTTAAATGAAACCTCTATGGCTTCAGCAATCATTTTGCTAGCCGACGATAACCGTGAGATGCCGTCGATGGTTCAACGCGTACTCAGGCCTGAGTACACCCTTTTGGAAACGGTAGAAAATGGACAGGTTGTGTTGGATCGGGTTCCGGTATTAAAGCCCGATGTTTTGCTTCTTGATATCTCCATGCCGGTCATGGATGGATTAACCTGTGCTCGTCGCCTGAGAGAATTGAGTCCTATGACACGGATCATATTCCTGACAGACTATGATGACCGGGAATATTTTCATGAAGCCCAAGCAATCGGTTTCCAGGGATATGTGCTGAAATCCCATTTAGCGTCGGATCTGAACATCGCCATTCAGAAAGCCCTGAAAAATAGAGTGTTTATCTCATCTTCCGATGAACTGAAAGACAGCTCCTAAGCCAAAGCCGGCCTCATTTTCTCACTCCTCAAACACTCCTGCACATCATCAAGCTGCTGCACATTTTCAACTGCGAACCGGATTAAGGCCGCCTTCAGGCAAGCAGTAGCGATGACGATACCGTCGGTGATACACGCCGGCTTAAAAGTTATTTTTCGATGAACGTTTTTATTGTGGAGGTGTTACAGATTAATACATGAGTGGTACCTCAGCAGCCAATCCGAATTTGATCACGGCGCGAATCTTGTTTTCGATTTGAAGATATCGGGCGACTTTTTTAGTCGGTAACACGTCCGCCAATTTTTTCACATTGGCAATGCGAAGTTTCACTTCCTCAGCCTCCACATGGAGCCATTCTTTGATAAGTTTCCCCGCCGTCTGATCGGGGACAGATCCGCTGTTGTAGGCATCCGCGTAATCAGCGATCAGCTGACCGAGTCGTTGGTTCACGTGACCAAGGTCAGCTTGATAGGAATCGTACACAGGCCAGAAGGCCTCGGCCTCCTTCTCACTCAGATCCATGTTCATGGCCACCACGAGTTTTTTATCGGCTTTGATTTTTTCCGCTAGGATGTCCATGTCAATGGTTGCCGGCTGCTGAGCCATGACCGGTGGACCGAACGACAGGCCGAAAGCGACGAAGAAAATAATGAATGATAATAACGATTTCATCGTGAATCCCTTTTTAAAAAAGATGAATATTGCTGCTGTAGAGGGACTTCAACCATTCTCAAGAGAAAATGGGCGAAAAGATTCCCGAAAGACATAGTGGCACATTTAGCCAGGAGAATGTGGGGCATGAAACTCATCCGGTGGGCCACACATTATCTATCCGGGGTGTAAAAAAGAACTGTCAATTTTGACAGTTGGAAGGCATGCCACGCTGGGCTATAAACACCCTGAATCCTTACATTCGTCACTGGAGCATCTTTCATTCTAATCAGGACTAAGGGGGGTGGGTATGAAATGTTTTCAACCGTTCAAGCCTCTGATGGCTGTGGCTTTCATTCTGGGCATGGTCATACCTGTGTGGGCACAGGAGAAGCCCAACATCGTGGTCATCATGGGAGACGATATTGGCTGGTTTAATATTGGAGCCTATCACCGCGGAATGATGTCGGGGAAGACACCGAATATCGATGCCATCGCCGCTGAAGGCATGATGTTCACCGACTATTATGCCGAGGCAAGTTGCACGGCGGGGCGTGCGAACTTTGTAACCGGCCAGATACCCATGCGCACAGGCATGACGACGGTCGGCCAGGCCGGTTCCCCTCTTGGCCTTCCGGCCGAAGCCCCGACGATCGGCACCATTCTTGGTGATATGGGCTATGCCACCGGCCAATTCGGGAAGAACCATCTCGGCGATCTGA